>JAHINZ010000020.1 GCA_018895795.1 Alphaproteobacteria bacterium | reverse complement strand
CCGTTCATCATCGCGGTGCGGCGCAACGACAAGACCGCGATCCTGGCCGCGATGCAGGCCCGGCTGGCCCATGATGAGGCCCAGGAGATCGCCGAGGCGATCGCCCAGATCGGCCTGATCAGCAAGCTGCGCATCATGGATGCGGTAATCTCATGAAGATCTCAAAATTCCCGTCATCCCACGGTCGCGAAGCGGTCCGGGGGACCCAAGCCGAGCCGGCCAAAGTCGCTTGGGTCGCCCGGACAAGCCGGGCGATGACGGCGGGGGGCATGGACTAAATGGACTATGATTTCGCCACCTGGGCCGGTCTTTGCCTGCGCTGGCTGCATGTGATCACCGGCGTCGCCTGGATCGGGGCGTCGTTCTATTTCGTGTGGCTGGACAACAATCTGCGCGACCCCGTTCCGCCCAAGGACGGCGTCAAGGGCGAGCTGTGGGCCGTGCACGGCGGCGGCTTCTATCACTCGCAGAAATACATGACCGCCCCGGCGCATATGCCGGACCATCTGCACTGGTTCAAATGGGAGGCCTACACCACCTGGCTGTCGGGCTTTGGCCTGCTGACGGTGCTCTACTACGTCCAGGCGCCGATCTATCTGATCGACACGGCCAAGCACGCCTTCACCCAGCCCCAGGCCATCGGCGTGGGCCTGGCCTTCATCTTCGGCGGCCTGCTGGTCTATGAGGGCCTGTGCCGCTCGCCGCTGGGCCGGCGACCGCGCGCCTTCGGCGTGGTCTGGTTCCTGACCCTGACAGCGACGACCTGGGCCCTGACCCAGCTGTTCACCGACCGGGGGGCCTTCATCCATGTGGGGGCGATCATCGGCACCTGCATGGTCGGCAACGTGTTCCTGATCATCATCCCCAACCAGCGCAAGATCGTCGCCGACATGCTGGCCGGCCGCCCGGTCGATCCGCGCCTGGGGGCGATGGGCAAGCAGCGCTCGGTGCACAACACCCACATGACCCTGCCGGTCATCTTCATCATGATCAGCAACCACTACGCCGTGGTCACCGGCCATCCGCTGGCCTGGCTGCTGCTGGCGATGATCAGCGCCGGCGGGGTGTCGATCCGCTACTTCTTCATCCTCAAGCACCACGGGACCATCCGCCACGACTTCCTGTTCTATGGCGCGATGCTGATCTTCGCCGTCAGCGTGATCGCCAGCGGCAAGCCCAAGACCGACGCCGCCAGCCTGTCGCCGGTGCCGTTCTCGACGGCCCAGGCGATCGTCCAGAAGCACTGCGTGATGTGTCACAGCCCCGCGCCGACCCACGCGGGCATCCCCGCCCCGCCTCTCGGCGCGAGTTATGACACCCCTGCCCATATCCAGACCTATGCGCCGAAAATCTATGAGCGCGCGGTGGCCACAAGCAGCATGCCCCTTGGCAACGAGACCGGCATGACCGATGAGGAGCGCGCCCAGTTGGGCGCCTGGATCAAACAGGGAGCCAAGATCCCGTGACCGACGCCCTCGCGCAGTCCGCCGCCGCCGTTTCCGAAACCCCGCGCGCGCCGCGCAAACGCGACCCCGAGCGCACCCGCAAGGCGATCATGGCCGCGGCCCTGAAGGAGTTCTCGCAGGCCGGCTTCGCGGGCGCCCGCATCGAGCGGATCGTCAAGGCGGCCAAGTGCAATATCCGCATGCTCTACCACTATTTCGGCGACAAGAAGGGCCTGTACATGGCCGTTCTGGAGTCGGCCTATGTGGACCTGCGGGCCCGCGAGGCGGCGCTGACGATCGATTTCGACAAGCCGCTGGACGGCCTGCTGGAGCTGCAACGCTTCACCTTCGACTATTTCGAGAAGAACCCGAAGTTCGAGGGCCTGCTGCGCAACGAAAACCTGATGCACGGCAAGTTCGCGGCCCAGTCGCGGGTGGTAACCGAGACCGCCTTCCCCCTGCGCCGGACCATCGAGCGGCTGATCGACAGCGGCCAGCGCCAGGGCCTGTTCCGGTCCGACCTGGACCCCGTGCAGATCTATGTGACCATCGCGGCCATGAGCCGCTTCCACCTGGCCAACGGCTATTCGCTGTCGGCCACCCTGGCCACCGACATGACCACCGCCGAATGGCGCAAGGCGCGGCTGGCCCACGTCCTGGCCCTGCTGGAGGGGTATCTGACGGCGGGCCAGCGGTAGACCAAAGGTCGCGCCGGGCCGCGTGAAGCGGCCCGGCGACGAAGCGCGCTAGAGGAAGCTGTCGTAGCTCACCGTATCCAGAGTGGCGCCCGACAGCTTGACCACATTCTCGAGCCCGGCCCCGTTCGCATCGCTGTGGCCGCTGAACACATAGACGTCCGCGCCGACCTGAAAGGCCATGTACGCATGGTAGTTGCTCGGCGCCGCCAGCACCGCGTTCGCCGTGGCCAGGGCCGAGCCGAAGCTGGATGCGCTGGTCTCAAGGTAGCTGATGGTCAGAGGGCTGTCGGGGAACCGCAGGTGATCGCCGACCTGGAAGTCGGTGATCACGTCCACGCCGGCGCCGGTCGCATCGCTGTTGACCGAGTCGCCGATCGAGAAGCTGAAGGTGTCGGCCCCCGCGCCGCCGGTCAGAACGTCCGCGCCGCGACCGCCGATCAGGGTGTCGGCGCCGTCGCCGCCCCGCAGCGCATTGGCGTCAGCGTCTCCCTTCAGGAGATCGTCGCCGGGACCGCCCACGATGTTTTCGACACCCCGGATGTCGAGCGACTGGCCCGCGCCGATGTCCTGCGGCCCGGCCACGGTCAGATCCACGGTCGCTCCGCCGATTGTTCCATAACCGCCGGACAGGTCCAGCGTGTCCACGCCGGCGCCGCCGTCGACGATGGTGGTTCCCACCATGCCCGGCGCGCGGACAACGTAGAACAGGTCGTTCCCGTCGCCGCCGTCCAGGTGGGCGGCGTAGTTCTGGCTGAAGAAGATGTCGTCGCCGGCCCCGCCCGACAGGTAGTCGCCCGCGCCGTCCTTGCTGGCGGCCAGGGTGTCATTGCCGTCGCCGCCGTCAAGCACGTCTCCGCCACCTACCGCGACCAGGAAGTCATCGCCGCCACCGCCGAACAGGTAGTTCTCGGACGCGTTACCCGCGATATAGTCGCGACCCGCGCTGCCGATGACCCCTTCGATCGAGATCAGCGTGTCCGCGCCATAGGTGGCGTTGCCGGTCACCGCCTGAACCTCGACCGACAGATCGACCCACGCTCCCAGGCCGTTTTCGAAACTGACGGTGTCAAAGCCTGCACCGCCGTCGAAGACGTCGTTGCCAGAACCGCCCTGCAGGAAATCATCGCCCAGACCGCCGATCAGGGTGTCGTTTCCACTCCCGCCGCCGATCAGAACATTGTTGTTCGCATCGCCCGTCAGCACATCGTCGAACGCCGAGCCGTAGACGTTCTCGATCGACACCAGCGTGTCGACCCCGCCGCCGCCGGTGTTCTGGGGACCGGTCAGGGTGAGATTGACGGTCACGCCGGCGAGAGCGTCGTCATAGGCCGCCCAGTCCTGGCCCGCGCCGCCGTCGATCAGGTCATTGCCCGCCCCGCCTTGCAGATAGTCATCGCCCTGGCCGCCCTTCAGGGTGTCGGCGCCCGCGCCGCCGAACAGATTGTCCTCGCCCGCGCCGCCCGACAGACTGTCATTGCCGTCGCCGCCGGCCAGAGCGTTGTCACCGGCATTGCCGATCAGGGTGTCATCGAAGGGCGAGCCATAAAGGTTCTCGATCGAGACCAACTTGTCTATGCCGCCGCCCAGGGTGTTCTGCGGCCCGGTCAGGTTCAGATCGACCTTCACGCCCGAGGTCGCGTCCTCATAGGCCGCCCAGTCGGCGCCCGCGCCGCCGTCCAAGGTGTCGTTACCCGCGCCGCCCATCAAATAGTCTTCGCCGTCGCCCCCCAGCAGCGTGTCGTTGCCCGCCATGCCGGCCAGGATGTCGTTGCCCCCGCCGCCGGACAGCTTGTCATTGCCGCCATAGCCGTAAAGCGTGTCCGACTCCGCGCCGCCCGTCAGGACGTCGGCCTTTTCACTACCGTTCAACAACATCCGCCCACCCTCACTCGCCCAAAACGGGCACGCGAGAAGGTTTAGTCACCGCCGAATAACACCAGAATTGATTTCACGCCGTAAGGGAATATTAAGGGTAAATGTCTCAGTCGTTTACCCTGTTTCCGCCAATCATGTTCAGTACTGTTTCAGAATAGTACACCTGCCTTCAGCATTACTGATCATCAACAGCCGTCGTGATCGGCCGCGGTGGCGCGAAAGACGGCGACCGTGAAGCAAACCCGAGAGGCGTAACGCAGGCGATAGACATCCGTGGCCAGATCAAGCCGATCCCGCGGCCCGGCGGACTTGCCCTGTCAGCCGGGTGTGGCGGGCGCCGCCGCCAGTGGCGGACCGCTGAACTCGGCTTCGATCGCCACGCTCACGGCGTCGCCGACGCCCAGGGTCGTGCCCGGCGCGGGGACGCCATAGGCCATGCCGAAGTCGGAGCGGTTGAACGTCCCCTGGGCCGAAAAGCCGATGCGGGCGTGGGGGTCCATGGCGAAGCCGGCATAGCCGCCGTTGAACGTCGCCTCCAGCACCACCGGCTTGGTCACGCCGTGCAGGGTGAGATCACCGGTGATCCTGGCGGTCCGTGCGCCGGTCAGCTCGACCTTGGTCGATTTGAAGGTGATGGCGGGATATTGCTTGGCGTCCAGCCACTGCGGCCCCGTCAGCTCGGCCTGAAACCCGGCCGGCGGATGCGGCAGGGTCAGGGAGCGCGGGTCGATGGTCACCGCCACCGTGCTGGTCTCGGGCTTGGCCGGATCGAAGCGCATCTGGGCGTCGAAGTCGGCGAAGCCGGCCGTATAGTTGGAAAAGCCCATATGGCTGAGCTTGAACACCAGGGCGGCGTGCGACCTGTCCAGCCTGTAGGCGCCGGCGGGAGCCGTTATGGGCGCGGGCTCGGCGGCGGCGGCGGGCGGCGGCGGCGTCTTGACGGCGGGCCGCGGCGAGCAGGCGGCCAGGGCCAGCAGGGCGGCGGCGGCGACGAGGCTCTTGGTCATGAGGGCTCCTTGGATGGCGCGATCGCTCAAGGACGATCCCGCACGCCCGCCGCCGACACCAGCCCTAAAACAACACCCCCTTCTCCAGCATGCCGTGCACGCCCTTCTCGCCGTTCACCGTCTGGGTGACCCGGAAATCGACGGCCAGGGAGCAGAACTGATAGGCCTGCACGCGGGTCAGGGCCGAGCGCGCGGTGATGAAGTCGATCATGCCGCGCAGGGCCTGTTTCATCGCCAGGTCCAGGTCCTCGTGGAACCCCATGATGATGAAGTGGGTCGGGGTCTCGGCGCGGGGCCAGATCGCGGTCCCCGCATCCGCCGCCTTGTGCAGCAGGAAGGTGAAGGTTCCGGTCAGGCCCATTTCCAGCGCGTTGACGCAGACCTCGCCGTCGCCCTGGCGGCCATGGCCGTCGCCGGCCGAGAAATTGGCGCCCGGCACCCAGACCGGCAGGAACAGCGTCGCGCCGGCGCCCAGCTCCTTGTTGTCCATATTGCCGCCGTGCTCGCGCGGTTCGCGGCTGGACAGCCGGCCATAGCGGGGCGGCGGGGCCACGCCCATGGTCCCGAAGAACGGCCGCAGCGGCAGGGTCGGCCCCCAGTCGGGCTTGCAGGTCCCGGCCGCCCGGTCGACGGCGATATGGCTGACATAGCGCTCGGGGAAGTCTTCCGGCAGGGTCCCGGCCAGGGGGCGGACGGCGCAATAGCCCCAGTCGTTATTGGGCTCGACCGCCTCGATCCGCACCTCCAGCGTGTCGCCCGGCTGCGCCCCGGCGATGGCCACCGGACCGGTCAGGATGTGCGGCCCGATCCTCGGGGGATTGGCGTCGTGGATGGCCTGCAGGTCCGGCGGGATCATCAGGCCGCTGGTGGGGCCCGGCATCACCTCCACCCCGCCCGAGACGCAGGCGAAGATCACGCTGTCGCCCGGCGCGATGGTCAGCACCGGATCGAAGGCGGCGTCGAACATGCCAAAGCGGACGGTGTCGGGCGTGGAGGCGAGGTGGTGCAGCATCAAGTAAGCCTTGTCTTACAAACGGCCATCTCGACGCCGATCGAACCTGGGCGCCAAGGTTCGGGGGCCCCTGCCATCGCGGATTGCCCTGCGGCGCCCATCCAGCGGGCGTTTGGCGGCGCGGCTGTCTCCCCGGCGAGCGGGGGCGGCGGACGCGGCGTCCAGGCGCGGCCGCACTAGCGCCGGTCCGCAACGTCGGTATATGAATAAATTTCTTACTTATGGAGGCCGCCCCACGATGGCGATCGATGCGCCGCTCAAGGCCTTTCTCGACCTGACCGACGGCGAGGTCGCGGCCTATGTCGACGGCCGCGCGGCCGATCTGGGCCTGACCCTGCCCGAGCCGACCCTGGCCGGCGTCCGCGAGAACCTGGCCCTGCTGCGCGCCCAGACCGCCCTGTTCGTCGCCGCCCTCTTCGTCGCCGACCCCCTCGCCGCCGACCAGGGCGAGCGGACGGGCGCGCCGGCCGAGACCTTCCAACCGTGAGCTTTCCCAGCCTCCTCGAGATCGCCCGCGAGGTCCGCGAGGGCCGGGTCACCGCCCGCGCCGTGACCGAGGCCACGCTGTCGCGCATCGCTCGCCGCAACGGACCGCTCAACGCCTTCACCGCCGTGCTCGCCGCGCGCGCCCTGGCTCGGGCCGACGCCGTCGATGCGGCCATCGCCGGCGGCGCCGCCGTGGGTCCGCTGGCCGGCGTTCCGTTCGCGGTCAAGAACCTGTTCGACATCGAAGGCCTGCCCACCCTGGCCGGGTCGAAGATCCGCCGGGCCGCCGCGCCGCCGTCGCGCGACGCCACCCTGATCCAGCGGCTGGAAGCGGCCGGGGCCATCCTGGTGGGCGCGCTGAACATGGACGAGTTCGCCTATGGCTTCGTCACCGAGAACGCCCATGACGGTCCGACCCACAACCCCCACGACCTGGACCGCATCGCCGGCGGCTCGTCGGGCGGTTCGGCGGCGGCGGTGGCGGCCGGCCTTGTGCCCCTGACCCTGGGTTCGGACACCAACGGCTCGATCCGCATCCCCGCCAGCCTGTGCGGGGTGTTTGGCCTGAAACCCACCTATGGCCGGCTGTCGCGCCAGGGGGTGTTCCCGTTCGTCGAGAGCCTGGACCACGCCGGGGCCTTCGCCCGCAGCGTCGAGGACCTGGCCCTGGCCTATGACCTGATGCAGGGCCCCGACGTCGCCGGCGACGCGATCTGCGCGCGCGCCGCCGAGCCGGTGTCGGGCGCGATCGCCGCCCTGGCCGACGGCCCGCTGCGGGTGGGCGTGCTGGGCGGCTGGTTCGCGCAAGGGGCTTTTCCCGAGGTGCTCGAGGCCCTGGACCAGGTCGCCCGGGCGCTGAACGCCAGGGACCGGGTGATCCTGCCCGGCGCCCAGGCCGCCCGCGCCGCCGCCTTCTGCCTGACCGCCGTCGAGGGCGGCCATCTGCATCTGGACGACCTGAAGACCTCGGCCATGGACTACGATCCGGCGGTCCGCGACCGGCTGCTGGCCGGCGCCCTGCTGCCCGACGGCCTGGCCCAGGCCGCCCAGCGCTATCGCACCCTGTTTCGCGACGAGATGCGCCGGGCCTTCGAACCGTTCGACATCCTGCTGGCCCCGTCGTCGGTGTGCCCCGCCCCGGTCATCGGTCAGACGACCATGGCCATGGGCGGCCAGCAGGTGTCGGTGCGCAAGAACCTGGGCGCCTTCACCCAGCCGATCAGCTATGTGGGGCTGCCAGTGCTGGCCGCGCCGGTCAACCGGCCGGGCCGGCTGCCGATCGGCGTGCAGATCATCGCCCCGGCCTGGCGCGAGGACCT
>JAHINZ010000274.1 GCA_018895795.1 Alphaproteobacteria bacterium | reverse complement strand
TCGGTGATGTCGACATAGGTGGTGTCGGCGTTCCAGCGGAAGCCCTTGCCGATCTTGCCCTTCCCCGAGACCTCGACGCCCTTCATGTCGGACTTGCCGATATTCAGATAGGTCAGGGCCGGATAGGTCGTCGCGGTCGCGGGAATGTCGATTTGCAGCTTCGACACGCCGCTTTTCACGTCTTCGGTGCGCTGGGCCATCAACTTGAGCGCCACGCTGGCGCCGAGCTTGGGCAGGGCGTGCTCGAAGGCGACCTCATAGCTGGTCACCATGGCCGGCTGCAGTTCGGGATTGCCCAAGGTCGCGACGCCGGTGGGCGGGGCTGTGGTCGGCAACACCTGGCGTGATCCCAGTTCAACCAGGGTCGGGGCCTGCACGCCGCGGGCGGCGATCAGGCGGATGGTGTCGGCGTCAGACACCGCGATCACCGCGCCGAGATTGACGCTGACCTTGTTGATCGAGCGATCCCAGTCGCTGTTCCGGGTTCGCGTGACGCCGGCCGGGAAGACGCCGGATCGGTGAAGCTTGAGGCTGTCCAGGCGGGTGGCGGCCGTCAGCGTGACCTTTTCAGAGGTTTGCCAGTTCCACATCACGGATGGAGCCAGGACGCGGTAGCCGACGGTCCCGCCGGTCACAGGCGTCGTATTGACCGTGTTGTCGCGATATTCTAGCGCCAAGCGGAGTGTGTGGGCTGATCCGATCTTGACCAGGTCCTGCAGCTTGGCGACCCAGATCTCGTTCTCGTAGTGCAGGGGCCGCGCCGTGGAATTGAGCGCGTTGCGATAGATCTGCGCCTGGATCGCGCCATAGGGGGTGTCGGAATCCAGAGTCGCTTTGATGGCGTTGGTTTTGACCTGGTGGCGAACATAGCTGTAGCTCGACAGCATCTCCGTCTGGCCGGAATTGGACCAGGAGGCCTCTACCCGCAGGTCAGTCTTGGGCGACAGGGTCGCCACGGCGTCGGCCGCCGCATACACCTTCCACGGATCGGCGAGCAGGGAAGAGGCCACGGTCGTGCCCGTATTGCTCCACTCGTTCTGCTGGTCCGCGCCGATCGACAGGCGGGCCTTGAGGGCCCCCAGATCGACGGTGTCGATGAAATTGGCGGACGCATAGCCTAGTCCGCCGGCCTGGACGGTGACGCTCCGGGTCTTGTCGAACTTGGGGTTGAAGGTAATGATATTGACCACGCCGGAGACGGCGTTGAAGCCGAACAGGGCGCTGTTGGGGCCCCGCACCAGCTCGATTTGGCGGATTTCCTCCAGGGCCACGGGCAGGGTGTGCCAGTCCGTATAGCCGAAGTGGTCCAGATAGACTTGGCGGCCATTGATCAGCACCAGCATCCGCGGCGAGCGCGCCTGATTGTAGCCGCGCACGCTGATCTCGGCCGCGCCTGCGGCGAAGGGCAAGATATCGACCCCGGCCGTCCGCGACAGGATCGTCGGGATGTCGGTCGCGCCGGAGCGACGGATGTCCTCGGCCGAAATGATGGTCATGTCGACGGGCGCCTGCGAGGCCCGCTGCGGCGACCCGGTCGCCGAGGTGGTGACGGGTTCGTCAAACATCGATTGCAGCGCGCCATAGTCGATCGACTGGGCGGAAGCGCTTGTCGCGCCGGCGATGCAGCCTGAGGCGGCGGCAAGAAGAAGCAGTTTGTTCATGGTATTTCTCCCCCGATCTCTGGCTCAAATTTCGCGGATCATCATGCGAAAGGCGGCTTTGAACGTCGCCCCGACCGCAGACGCCACGGCGCGATTGACGACAATCTCGACCTTCGGATCGGCGGACACGCTGATGGCGCAGCCCCCCGACGTGGCGCAGGCCGTGTCCGAGCCGATGGTGATCAGGTTCTTGCCCTTAGCGGCCGCGCCGACCGCGCCGTAGGCGACGCCGCCGGTCACGAACAGAACCGAGACGCCTGAGACTGAGCCGACGGCGCCGGCTTCAACCGCCTTGGCGGTCACGGTCAGGCCGCCGGCGCTATAGCCACCGCCGATCGTAGTCATCACGGTGTTCTTTTCGGCGACCGAGGCCGGTTTTGAGGGGTCGAACACCACACCCATCACCACCGTTCCGGTCGGCGCCTTTTCAAGGAAAGTCAGGGCGCGGACGGCGACTTGCAGATCCTTCTGCGTATCCGCATGGGCGAAAACCGGCGCGACCATCAAGGCGGCGGCTGCGACGGCCGCGCAGCGCGCGTTCCGTATTCTCTTCATGTTTTCCCTCCAGGCCCGCTTTGCTTCTGGGGCGCAGAGATAGTTGTCATATCGCTTGTATTTAAATATATGTCAGATTGTCGCACGGTTAACAATCTCGACACGAAGTATTTATAAAGAATATATTCCGGTAATACCTCGAATCTACAGGGTAGTGCCCACAAAAATATCGACTTTAGTTTTGATAAAGGTCAAATAGTAACCCTATTGGTGATTTTAAGTCATCGAGACGTTTTTTCGGCGTGGCGTTCTTGAGCCGAGTTCAACAAACTGTTGCTGGCCATACCGGCCGGCTGCGTTGAGCCTATATTGCCCCGCCTAGGCGAGTTCCGCGTCGCGCGGGAGGCGAGGCGGCCGACCCGCGCGGCGCGTAACCTTGCTTTACCGCCGCGCCGCTCTATATCGCAACTCCTGGAGTTACGATTCATTCGAAGGTTCGAAGCCATGTCAAAACTGCCCGATCCGGCGCTGGCCCAGCTGTTCACCGAGGCGCGGACGCGCAATGGCTGGAAGACCGATCCGCTGCCCGAGGCGCTGCTGCGCGAACTGTATGATCTGGTGAAGTTCGGCCCCACGGCCGCCAACACCACCCCGGCACGGTTCGTGTTCGTGACCAGTCCCGAGGCCAAGGCCCGACTGGCAAAGCTGTCGTCGGGCTCCAACGGCCCCAAGATCCTGCAGGCCCCGGTGACCGTGATCATCGGCTACGACCTGGATTTCCCCGAAACCCTCGACAAGCTGTTCCCCAATGCGCCGGGCGCCAAGAATTGGTTCGGCGACCCCGTGGCCAAGGAAGTCGGCGCACTGCGCAACAGCTCGCTGCAGGGCGGCTATTTCATCCTGGCGGCGCGGGCCCTGGGCCTGGATGTCGGCCCGATGTCGGGCTTCGACAATGTGGGCGTGGACGCAGAATTCTTCGCGGGCGCCAACATCAAGTCCAATTTCATTGCTTCAATCGGCTACGGCACGGACGACGGCTTGTTCCCGCGCAACCCGCGCCTCGATTTCGAAGAAGCCGCCCAGATCGTCTGAGCCGGCTTCAGGGTTTGCCCGATCCGCGTGAGTATGGATCGGTCAGCCTGAGCCTCCGGTCGTTTCGGCGATCGGAGGCGAGGGTTGCTTTGTGCATCGGGCGCACACGCGCTAAAACGCCTTCATGATCCAGCGCCTCGCCCCCTTCGCCCTGTCGGTCCTGCTGCTGACGGCCTGCGGCCCCACCGAAAAGAAGGCCGACGAGGCCGGAGCCACGCCGCCGCCGACCGCGCCCGGTCACGCCGGCTCAGTCGCTGTTGCGGTCACCCCCTATGTCGATGGCCCGCTGGCCGTTCGTGGCGAGGGGGTCGGTCCGATCACCAGCGCCACGGCGTTTGACGCTCCGACCCTGGCGGCCCTGTTTCCCAAGGCGGTGGTCAAGAGCGCCTTCCTGCATTCAGGTTCCGGTCCGGCTCAGCCGATCATCACCGTCGAACAGAACCAAGTCCCGCTGATGGAGATCAGCAAGAGCGAGGACGGTGGGCTGGGCGCGATCCGCCTCGAGGGCGGCGATGTGCGCGGCCCCCGGGATGAGACCCTGTTGACCAAGTGGTCGGCGCTGGGCCTGGCCATCGCCAATTGCCGGGCTGGCGCGGGTCGCGACATCAATACGGTGGTCTGCGCCCGACCCGAGGCGCCGAATGTCGCCTATCTGATCGGCGTGCCGGGCTGGACCCAGGGCGGCCTGCCGCCGGTGGCGACCCTGGCCGCCAAGGGCCAACTGAACGGCTTCGTCTGGCGCCCGGTCGAGGGCCCGGCGGTCGGCTCGGCCTGACCCGTCGTGCTGTCCCGCGTCGCCCTGATCCTCGTTCCTCTGGCGCTCCTCGTCGCCTGCGGACCGGCCAATACGTCCGCCCCGACGGGGTCGGCCGGGGCTGTTCCGGCGCCTGCGGCGTCTCCCGCCGACAGGGCCCTGGCGCTCGATGAATACGCCGTGGGCCCCATCGTGGCCCAGACTCCCTTCACCGTCGCCGCGATCCAGGCGCTTTTCCCCAAGGATCAGGTCGCGCTGAGCGACGAGGTGATCATGGTCACGCGGGACGATGTCGTCATGTTGGAGATCCGCGGCGAGCGCGGTCTGGCGACGGTGGGCGAGATCCGCATCGCCGGCCGCTCGGGCCTGGGACCCCGCGGCGAGGTCCTCGGCATGGCGTGGCCGAAGCTCGACGTGCCGCTCAAGCGCTGCTGGATGGGCCGCGACGACGATCTGCATGCGGTGATCTGCACCCAGCCGGGCGAGCCCGTGCTGCGCTATGTGTTCGAGGTTCCTGGCTGGAAGAGAAACACCATGCCGCCGAGGGAGGTTTTGGCCTCGGCCTCCCTGCGGGGCTTCATCTGGAAGAGCGGCGCGGGTGGCTACAGTCCCGCCGGGGGCGCGACCGGATGATCTTCGCCCTCGACACCTGCCTGGGCGCCAGTTCGGTCGCGATCCTGGACGGCGACCGCGTGCTGGCGGCGCGTCGCGAGCCGATGACCCGCGGCCATCAGGAACGCATCGGCGTCCTGGCCCGCGAGATCGCCGCCGAGGCCGGCGTGAAGTTTTCGGAGCTGACTCGGATCGGCGTCACCGTGGGCCCGGGGTCGTTCACCGGCTTGCGGGTCGGCCTGGCCTTCGCCAAGGGCCTGGCCGCGGCGCTGTCGATCCCCTGCGTCGGGGTCAATACGCTGGAAGCGCTGGCCGCGGGCGTTCCGGGCGGCGGTTTCATCGCCGCCGTGCTCGATGCGCGGATGAGCCAGGTCTATCTGCAGATCTTCGACGGCGGCGTGGCCCTGATGGCCCCCGACGCCCTCGATCTCGGCTCGGCCGCGGCGCGGCTGGCCGAGCTGCATGGCGGCCAGGCGGTGACCCTGGTCGGCTCGGGCGCGCCGCTCTTGGCCCAGATCGTGCCCGGGGCGACGATTCTGACCCCGGTCTCGGCCGATCCAGTCGCCGTGGCCCGGCTGGCCGCCGCGCGGCCCGCCCCCGCCCATTCGCCCCGGCCGCTGTATCTGCGCGCGCCCTACGCCACCTTGCCCGCCGCATGATCCTGCGCCCCGTTGGCCTCGAGGCCTGTTTCATCCTGGCCGATCTGCACGACCGCGCCTTTCCCCGGCCATGGACCGCGATCGCGTTCGAGGACCTGCTGACATCGCCCGGGGTGTTCGCCGTGCTGGGCGAGGCGGGCGAACCGACCGTCGAAAAGGGCTTCATCCTGTGCCGGTCGATCGCCGGCGAGGCCGAAATCCTGACCATCGCCGTGGATCCCGCCGCGCGCCGGCGCGGCTGGGGCGCGGCCCTGGTCGAGATGGCCGCGGGCGTCGCCGCAGAGACCGGCTCGGAGGCGCTGTTCTTGGAGGTCGCGGCCGACAATGTCGCCGCCATAGGCCTCTATGCGGCCACCGGCTTCGCGCGGGTCGGTCTGCGCAAGGGCTACTATCGTCATCCGGACGGGGACAGGGACGCGCTTGTCATGCGGCGCGCGCTTAACACATAAGGCTAGGCCGCCTATCGTGCGGCGACTCAGACGGAGGCGCCGCCTTGGATCGACTTGAAAAGCTCTGCATCGAAAAGGGCATGCGCATGACCGATCAGCGCCGCGTGATCGCGCGCGTGCTGTCGTCGGCCGACGACCATCCCGATGTCGAGGAGCTGCATCGCCGGGCCCACGCCGTCGATCCGCACATCTCGATCGCCACGGTCTATCGCACGGTGCGGCTGTTCGAGGAGAGCGGCATCATCGAGCGCCACGACTTCCGCGACGGTCGCTCGCGCTATGAAGAAACGCCCAGCCATCATCACGACCACCTGATCGACATGAAGACCGGCAAGGTCGTCGAGTTCGTGGACGAGGAGATCGAGGCCCTGCAGAACGCCATCGCCCGCAAGCTGGGCTACAAGCTGGTGGATCACCGGCTGGAGCTCTACGGGGTGCCGATCGAGGAGTGATCTCGGCTTGGGCGATCACTCGCCCCCACCGGACCGCTTCGCGGTCATCCGCCCCCGGAGGGGGCGGATCAGGTCATCTTCCCCCTCCGGGGGGAGGAGCGCCGAAGGCGCGGAGGGGGCGAGTGTGTCCCCAGCGATCTTGCGCCCGGGCTCCCGCGACCCCATAACCTCGCCGCATGAGCGAGACCCCGCAAAAGCGCCTCTATATCAAGACCTACGGCTGTCAGATGAACGTCTATGACAGCGAGCGCATGGCCGATGTCCTGCGACCGCTGGGCTATGGCGTGGTCGACGACCCGGAGGGCGCCGATCTGGTGGTGCTCAACACCTGCCATATCCGCGAAAAGGCCACCGAGAAGGTCTATTCGGAGCTGGGCCAGATCAAGCTGATGAAAGAGCGCAAGGCGCAGGCCGGCGGTCGCATGACCATCGCCGTGGCCGGCTGCGTGGCCCAGGCCGAGGGCCAGGAGATCATGCATCGCCAGAAGGCGGTCGATCTGGTGGTCGGCCCGCAGTCCTATCACCAGCTGCCGGAGTTGATCGCTCGCGCCCACCGTGCGACCGGCGAGCGGCTGTCGACCCATTTCGCCGCCGACGAGAAGTTCGACGCCCTGCCGGCCGAGCGCCAGGTCAAGGGCGTCACCGCCTTCCTGACCGTGCAGGAAGGCTGCGACAAGTTCTGCACCTTCTGCGTGGTGCCCTATACTCGCGGCGGCGAATGGTCGCGGCCGCCCGAAGCCATCGAGGACGAGGCCCGGCGTCTGGCCGACCAAGGCGTGCGCGAGCTGACCCTGCTGGGCCAGAACGTCAACGCCTACAATGGCGGCGGCTCGACCCTCGCCAAGCTGGTGCGTCGGCTGGCCAAGATCGAGGGCATCGACCGCATCCGCTACACCACCAGCCATCCGCGCGACATGGGCGATGACCTGATCGAGGCCCATGGCGACCTGCCGGAACTGATGCCCTATCTGCATCTGCCGGTGCAGGCGGGGTCGGACAAGATCCTGAAAGCCATGAACCGCGACCACACGGTCGAAAGCTATGTGAAGTTGATCGAGCGCATCCGCGCCGCGCGGCCTGACATCGCCATGAGCGGCGATTTCATCGTCGGCTTCCCCGGCGAGCGGGACGGTGATTTCGAAAAGACCCTGGACCTGGTCCGCGAGGTCGGTTTCGCCAGCGCCTTCTCGTTCAAATATTCGCGTCGCCCCGGCACGCCGGCCTCGGCCATGACCGGCCAGATCGACGAAGCGGTGAAGGCCGAGCGGCTGGAGCGGCTGAACCAGCTGCTGGACGAACAGCAGAAAGCCTTCAACGCCGGCCAGGTCGGCAAACTCATGCCGGTGCTGTTCGAAAAGGCCGGCCGCCACGCCGGTCAGATCGTCGGCCGCAGTCCCTATCTGCAGGCGGTTCACGCCGAAGGCGCTGAAAGCCTGATCGGGACGATCGTGCCGGTCCGTATCGAATCCGCCGCCAAGATGAGTCTGGGCGGCGTTCTGGAATCCTCTGCCGTTCTGGAGACCGCTTGAGCCGCACCCCTGAGTTCCTGCCGCTGTCGGACGACGCCGTTCACGCCGTCTCCGGCCCCAGCGGCCGTCACGCCGCCCTGATCGAGGACGCCTTCAAGGTGCTGATCGAGACGCCCGGCGGCGGCGTTACCATCACCGGCGACGTCAAGGGCCGCACGGCGGCCAAGCGCGTGCTCAACGCCCTGGCCCACCGCGCCGACGCCGGCGAAGAGGTGGTCGAGGCCGATGTCCGGATCGCCGTCGGCGAGTCCCAGAGCACCGGCGGCCAGGCTTCGCCGCGCACCATCCGCAAGGGTTCGGTCTCGCCCAAGACCAAGGGCCAGGCCCGCTATATGGAGGCCATGGCCAGCCATCCGCTGAGCTTTGGTCTGGGCCCGGCCGGCACCGGCAAGACCTTCCTGGCCGTGGCCCACGGCGCCGGCATGCTGCTGCGCGGCGAGGTCGACCGTCTGATCGTCACCCGACCCGCCGTCGAGGCCGGTGAAAAGCTGGGCTTCCTGCCGGGGGATCTGAACGAGAAGGTCGACCCCTATATGGCGCCCGTCTGGGAGGCCCTGACCGACATCATGGGCGCCGAACAGCTGCGCCGCCGCCGCGAGAAGCTGGAAATCGAGGTCGCCCCGATCGCCTTCATGCGCGGTCGCACGCTGGCGCATGCGTTCGTCATCGTCGACGAGGCCCAGAACTGCTCGCGCCTACAAATGAAGATGGTGCTGACCCGCCTGGGCGAAGGCTCGCGCATGGTGGTGACCGGCGATCCAACCCAGATCGACCTGCTCAATCCGCGCGATTCGGGCCTGGCCCACGCCGTCTCGATCCTGGAGGGGGTCGAGGGGGTGTCGGTGTCGCGCTTCACCGCCGCCGACGTCGTTCGTCACCCGTTGGTCGAGCGCATCGTCAGGGCTTACGACGCCGACGCCTTGCAGACGACGACCCGATGACGCTGATCGTCGACATCGAGATCGAGGATCCGGCCTGGACGACGGCCGAGCCCGACGCCGAGGCCCTGGTCTGGCGCGCCGCCCAGGCGGTGCTGGACGCCCATCAGGATATCGCGGGCCAGGGGATCGTCATCCTTCTGACCGACGACGACAGCGTCCGGACGCTGAATCGCGATTTCCGCCAGAAGGACTACGCCACCAACGTCCTGTCCTTCCCGTCGCCCCAGACTCCCGAGGCGAACCCCGAAGCCCAGATCGGCGACATCGCCCTGGCGTTCGGGGTCTGTCAGCGCGAAGCGATCGAGCAGGGCAAGCCTCTTGCGCACCATTTGCAACATCTGGTGGCGCATGGGGTGTTGCATCTCCTAGGATACGATCACGAAGGCGACGAAGAGGCGGAGTCCATGGAAGCCCTGGAACGCGAGATCCTGGCGACCCTGGATGTGCCCGATCCCTACGCCGCCGAAGCCGATCAGGGATAGTTCTCCAAGGCCATGCCAAGCGACGACTCTAGTCCACAGCCCGCCGGCCCAGCTCGAACGAGCCGGGGCGTGCGGGCGTTTCTTCGCAGGATGCGCAAGCGGCTATCGGCCCCGGTCGAGGTCGCCCGTCCGTCCGAGCCGCCGCAGGACGGCGCGGTCGACATCGTCGATCAGGCCGAGGCCTTCAAGACCCTCCGGGTCGCCGACGTGATGACGCCGCGCGCCGACATCGTCTCGGTCGAGCTGTCCACCCCGTTCGAGGCCCTGGTGGCGCAGTTCACCGAAGCAGAACATTCGCGCATGCCGATCTATCGCGAGACCCTCGACGACCCGGTTGGTGTGGTTCACGTCAAGGACGTCTTCCGCCTGCTGGCCGCCGACGACAAGCGCCCTGCCGGCGCGGATGTCGTTCTGCACAAGGTGCGGCGGGAAGTTCTGTATGTCCCGGCCTCCATGCGCGCCGCCGACCTGCTGCTGCGCATGCGCACCAGCCGCATCCATCTGGCCTTGGTCATCGACGAGTTCGGCGGCACCGACGGGCTGGTGACCATGGAAGATCTGATCGAGGCGGTGGTCGGCGACATCGACGACGAACATGACGACGCCACGGTGGCCGGCATCGTCGCGCGCCCCGGCGGGGTATACGAGGCCGACGCCCGCGCGCCGCTGGAGGAACTGGAGGCGGCCCTGGGCCGCGAGCTGGCCCCGCCCGACATGGAAGAAGACATCGACACCGTCGCCGGCCTCGTCGTGGCTCTGGCGGGCCGGGTGCCGCAGCGCGGTGAGGTGATCACCCATCCCGACGGCTTCGACCTGGAGGTGGTCGAGGCCGATCCGCGGCGCGTCCGCCGGGTGCGGGTGCGACCCGCCGCGATCCCGGGCGCCCCCGCAGCGACGACGGAAGCCGCCGCCTCGTGAATTTTCAACTGGCTTCGCTGTGGCGCGAGCGCGCCCTGGCCCTGCTGGCCGGCCTGGCCGCCGCCCTGGCCCATCCGCCATTCGGCGTCTTGCCCGGCCTGCTGGGCTACGCCCTGCTGATGTGGCGGCTCGACGCGATCGAAGGCCCAAGACCCCTGCGCGCGGCCTTCCTGCGGGGCTGGCTGGCGGGGTTGGCCTATTTCGGGCTGGGCACCTGGTGGATCGGCGAGGCCTTCCTGGTCGACGCCGCCAACCAGGGCTGGATGGCGCCGTTCGCGGTCGCCGCCATGGCGGGTGGGCTCGCCTTGTTCTGGGGCGTGGCGGCCGTGCTCTATCGTCTGATCCGCCCACCGGGCGTTCGCCGTGTGCTGGTGTTCGCTGGAACCTTCGCCGCGCTGGAATGGGCGCGCGGCCACGTGCTGACCGGCTTTCCGTGGAACCTGCCGGGCGAGACCTGGAAGGCCGGCTCGGCCCCGTCCCAGGCCGCCGCCCTGGTCGGCGCCTATGGCTTGACCTGGATCACCCTGGCGATCGCCGCCGCGCCGGCCGTATGGCGCGAAGGCCTGGCCGGCCGCAAGGCGATCGCGGCCGCGGCGGCGATGCTGGCGGCCCTCTACATCAATGGCTGGGCGCCGCCGGCGAAGGCCCCAGTCACGGCGTCGCCTAGCGTCCGCATCGTCCAGGCGAACATCAAGCAGGAGGTCAAGTGGGACGCCGGCCGGTTCACCCAGGTGGTCGAGGCCTATGTCTCGCTGACCGCCCGGCCCTATGCCAGCGACAAGCCCGCCGACGTCGTCATCTGGCCCGAGGGCGCCTTGCCGGCCGCCATCAATGACTATTTGGCCCCCGGAACCTGGGTGCGTCAGGCTATCGTCGACGCCCTGAGACCCGGCCAACTGCTGTTGATCGGCGGCTATCGCTATGAGGGCCCCGTCGACAAGCCGGTCTATTACAACAGCCTGATCGCCCTACGCCGCACCCAGACCGATCTCGAGGCGGTCGGGGTCTATGACAAGCACCGGCTGGTGCCGTTCGGCGAATATCTGCCGATGGACGCTTTCCTGACCAAGCTGGGCGTCAAGAGTCTGGCCCATCTGGGAGAAGGCTTCGCCACGGGCCCGCGTCCCGCGCCGCTGCGGGTGTCGCCGGCGCTGATCGTGCAGCCGCTGATTTGCTACGAGAGCCTGTTTCCGGGCCTGGCCAAGCCCGACGCCCAGGTTCGAGTTTTGGTCAACGTGTCCAACGACGCCTGGTTCGGGGCGACTTCTGGGCCGCTGCAACACCTGAATCTCGCCAGCTATCGCGCCATCGAAACCGCCACCCCGATCATCCGGGCGACCCCGACGGGGGTTTCGGCCCTGATCGACGCGCGAGGTAGGATTGTGCGCGGCGCCCAGCTGAACCTCGGCGAGGTTGGCGTCATCGACGGCATTTTGCCGCAAAGGGGCATGATAACGCCCTTTTCTCGCTTAGGTGACAGCCTGTTTATGCTGATGGTGATCCTGTCGGCCCTGGCCGCCTTTCGCCCTCCGGCGGGTGCGGCCTTTGCAAGTGTTACGGATTTGTTAGACAAGGGCTGAATTAAAACCGCAATTTCAGCTATCAAGCGTAGGTATGAGCGCTCCTTCCGATCTCGATCGTCATCCCAATCCCATCGACCTGCATGTCGGCGCCCGCATCCGCATGCGCCGAAAGATCCTGGGCATCAGTCAGGAACGCTTGGCGGAGGATCTGGGCCTGACTTTCCAGCAGGTTCAGAAATACGAGCGCGGGGCCAATCGTGTCAGCGCCAGCAAGCTCTATGAAATCGCCCGCAGCCTGCAGTCGGCGGTTTCCTATTTCTTCGAGGGCCTGGCCGACCCCACGGACCTTGAGGGCATGGCCGAGACGGGGTCGCAACAGTTCGTCCACGATTTTTTAATGACCCCGGAAGGCTTGGAGCTCGCAAGCCTGTTTCCAAAGATCAGCCGACAGAAGGTCCGGCGCCGGATCCTCGACCTGGTCCGGTCGATGGCCGATGAGGACCTCCCGGGCGGCGAGGACTGATCGCGGCCGATCGCCACGGCTTGCCGACATAAACATATCTTTATATGGTGATCGGCTAACCGGGTGGATGTCTCGTCCATCCGGGCGAAATTCCTGGCCGGAGCTGTCCCTTGAGCCGTTCGTCCTACATCTTTACCAGCGAGAGCGTCTCCGAAGGCCACCCCGACAAGGTCGCTGACCGGATCAGCGACACCGTCGTCGACGCCTTCCTGAGCGTCGACCCTGAAGCGCGCGTCGCCTGCGAGACCTTGGTCACCACCAACCGCGTCATCCTGGCCGGCGAAGTTCGCGCCGGAAAGCCCGATGGCGACAAGTCCGCCAACAAGCAGCTGACCAAGGACATCCTCAAGTCGCTGGAGCCCAAGGTGCGGGCCGCGATCAAGGACATCGGCTACGAGCAGAAGGGCTTTCATTGGGAGAAGGCCAAGTTCGCCAACTATCTGCACGGCCAGTCGGCCCACATCGCTCAAGGCGTCGACGCCAGCGACAAGAAGGACGAAGGCGCCGGCGACCAGGGCATCATGTTCGGCTACGCCAGCACCGAGACCCCGGAGCTGATGCCGGCCACCCTGCAATACAGCCACAACATCCTCAGCCGCCTGGCCCAGTTGCGTCACAGCGGCGAGCTGCACGAGCTGGAACCCGACGCCAAGAGCCAGGTGACCCTGGAATATGACGGCAGCGGCAAGCCGATCCGCGTGGTCTCGATCGTGGTGTCGCACCAGCACAAGAAGAAGATCGACGGCAAGGCCGCGACCTCCAAGCGGGTGCTGGACCTGATCAAGCCGCATATCCTGCCGATCTTCCCCGAAGGCCTGATCACCAAGAAGACGCAGTGGCTGGTCAATCCGACCGGCCGCTTCGAAATCGGCGGTCCCGACGGCGACGCCGGCGTCACGGGCCGCAAGATCATCGTCGACACCTACGGCGGCGCGGCCCCGCACGGCGGCGGCGCCTTCTCGGGTAAGGACCCGACCAAGGTCGACCGTTCGGCCGCCTATGCCTGCCGCTATCTGGCCAAGAACGTGGTCGCCGCTGGCCTGGCCGATCGCTGCACCATTCAGATCGCCTACGCGATCGGCGTGGCCAAGCCGGTCTCGTTCCATGTCGATCTGCACGGCACCGGCAAGGTCGATCCCACCGTGCTGGAAAAGCTGCTGCCCGAGCTGATCGGCGGCGCGACCCCGCGCTCGATCCGCGTGCACCTGCAGCTAAACAAGCCGATCTACGCCCGCACCGCCGCCTACGGCCACTTTGGCCGGACGCCGGACAATGAAGGCGGCTTCTCATGGGAGAAGACCGACCTGACCAGCGCACTCAAGGGCCTGGCTTAAGCCTCGATCCTTCCGGATTTTCGGAACGGGCCTCGATCCTTGATCGGGGCCCGTTTTCGTTTGGGGCCGCGCGTCCTTCGAGGCCCGCTGCGCGGGCGCCTCACGATGAGGACTGCAGAAATCCTCCTCATCGTGAGGTGGGAGGCCAAGCCGAGCCTCGAAGGACGCAAGGCCTAGCCGCTGGCCTCGGGCGAGGATGGAAGGTAAGAGCCGCCCCATGACCTCCGCTCCCATTCCTCACGGGCCTCTGCGCTCGTTCGGCCGCATCAAGGCGCGGCCGGTGAAGCCGCGCCAGCAGGCGCTGCTCGACACCCTGCTGCCCCAGATCGCCGTGCCCAACGCCGCGTTCGAGCCGCGCGACCTGATGCCCGACGCCACCGAGATCTGGCTCGAGATCGGCTTTGGCGGCGGCGAGCACATGGCCGCCCAGGCCGGCCGCCATCCGCACGCCCTGATCCTCGGGGCCGAGCCCTTCGTCAACGGCGTGGCCAGCGCGGTGCGTCACATCGAGGAGCAGGCGCTGGGCAATGTCCGTATCCACGAGGGCGACGCCCGCGACGTGCTGGGCTGGCTGCCGGACGCCTGCCTGACGCGGGTGTTCATCATGTTCCCCGATCCCTGGCACAAGGCCCGGCACAACAAGCGCCGGCTGATCCAGCCGGCGGTGGTGACGGAACTGGCGCGGGTGCTCAAGCCCGGCGGCCAGCTGCGCTTCGCCACCGACTGGGCCGACTATGGCGAATGGACCATCGAGCGGATGCTGGCCGATCCGGCCTTTCGCTTCGAAACCGAGGCGGCCGACCGCAACGCCCCGCCGGCCGACCACGTCACCACGCGCTATGAGGAAAAGAAACTGGGCGACTGCGCGCCCGTGTTCCTGGATTTCGTGAGGCAATAGAGCCCTTCCCCCTGATGGGGGTGGGGTTGGGATGGGGGTGACCACGGCGTCGACTTGCGCCAGGACGCTTCGCGTTCATCCCCATCCGACCCGCTTCGCGGGTCCCCTTCCCCCATCAAGGGGGAAGGGGTGTTTCCTAGTAGTTGTCGTCGTGGCGCTTGATCGCGGCGCGGATGACCTCGGCGGTCTCCTCCAGGCCGACCCAGCCGGTGATCTTGGTCGACTTGCCCTTTTCCAGATCCTTATAGTGCTGGAAGAAGTGGGCGATCTGCTCGGTCAGGATCACCGGCAGGTCCCGCCAGCTGTTCACGCCCGTATAGAAGGGGTGCAGCTTGTCGACTGGTACGGCCAGGATCTTTTCGTCAGACCCCGCCTCGTCGACCATCATCAGCGTACCGATCGGACGGCAGCGGATGATCGCGCCCGGCACAACGGGAGTCGGACCCACCACCATGATGTCGGCGGGGTCGCCGTCATCGGCCAGGGTGTGCGGAATAAAGCCGTAATTGGCCGGATAGAACATCGCCGTATGCAGGAAGCGGTCGACCATCAGGGCGCCGCTTTCCTTGTCGATCTCGTACTTCACCGGCTCGCCGCCCTGCGGGATTTCGATGATGGCGTTGAGGTCGTAGGGCGGGTTGACGCCCGTGGCGATCTTGGAAAGGTCCATTATGACTCTTCTGTGGATTTGGGGCCCGCGGGGAGGCGGTCCTGCGCGGCCGCCTCTATAGGCCACAATTGCGGCGGTGCAAAAGAGGCTGCGCGCGCCGCTCTGTCACAAGGGCTTCCAACCGTCCGAACATCACGCTATAACGCCTTCACATCGTCCGTCAGCGCTGAGTGCGCTTTCGAGCGGCGGCCCGAAAGGCTGCCGCTTTTTCTTTGGCTGTTTGGCGCCCGCGCCTTACAGCCCCCAGTTTCGAGTTGAGAACACCCCGTGCGCGGCAAGACGCAGGAAGACAAGGATCTGATCGAGCTGCTCGATCCCGTCGCCGAATCCGTCGGTTACGAACTCGTGCGTCTGCGCCTGATGGGCGGGGCCGAGACGCGGCGGCTGCAGATCATGGGCGAACGCCCCCTCCTTGAAAATGGGACGGGTGGCGACATGAACGTCGAGGATTGCGCGCGGTTGTCGCGGGCCATCTCCGAAGTGATGGACGCCGCCGACCCAATCAGCGGCGAATACACCCTGGAAGTCTCCAGCCCGGGCGTGGATCGCCCGCTGACGCGACTGAAGGATTTCGACACCTATGCTGGCCTGGAGGTCCGTATCGAGCTGGATCGCGTGGCCGAGGGCCGCAAGCGCTTCAAGGGCGAGCTGGCCGGCGTCGAGGACGGCCAGGTGGGCCTGAACATCGAGGGGGAGGACGACACAACCGTCTATTTCCCGTTTGAATGGCTGGTCGACGCCAAGCTGGTGCTGACCGACGCCCTGATGAAGCGCGGCGCCGAACAGCGCGCCGCCCGCATCGGCGAAGGCGCTGACTCCGAAGATCTCGGCGACGACGCCGAAGACGAAGATTTTGACCTGTCCGAAAGTGAAGAGGACTGACCATGGCCATCGGCATTTCCGCCAACCGGCTCGAGCTGCTGCAGATCGCTGACGCGGTCGCGCGCGAAAAAGGCATCGAGAAGGAAGTCGTCATCGAGGCGATCGAAGACGCCCTGCAGAAGGCGGCGCGCGCCCGTTACGGCGCCGAGCACGACATCCGGGTAAAGATCGACACCAAGACCGGCGAGACCTCGCAGAAGCGGATCATCACCGTGGTCGGCGACGACCAGGAAATCGAGGGCGAAATCGGCCAGGTCCAGCTGTCGATCGCCAAGCGCACCTGGCGCGACGCTGAAATCGGCAAGGTCTATGAAGAAGACCTGCCGCCGTTCGAGATCGGCCGTGTCCAGACCCAGATGGCCCGCCAGGTCGTCATGCATAAGGTCCGTGAAGCCGAGCGCGAGCGCCAGTACGACGAGTACAAGGATCGCTCGGGCGAGATCGTCAACGGCAGCGTGAAGCGCGTCGAATACGGCAATGTCATCGTCGACCTGGGCCGTGGCGAAGGCATCATGCGCCGCGACCAGTCGATCCCGCGCGAGAACTTCAATGTCGGCGACCGCATCCGCGCCTACATCTATGATGTGCGTCGCGAGACCAAAGGTCCGCAGATCATGCTCAGCCGCGCCCACGGCGGCTTCATGGCCAAGCTGTTCGCGCAGGAAGTGCCGGAAGTCTATGACGGCGTCATCGAGATCCGCGCCGTGGCCCGCGACCCGGGCAGCCGCGCCAAGATGGCCGTGGTGTCCAACGACTCCAGCATCGACCCG
>JAHINZ010000273.1 GCA_018895795.1 Alphaproteobacteria bacterium | reverse complement strand
GCGTCAGGGCGAAGGAGTTGGCGTAGTACATGTGGGCGCCGTCGGCGACGCCGGAAAACAGTGGGTGATCGCGCGTCAGTCTGATCGCGTTCCAGCCCATGTGCGGAATGGTCAGGGACGGGTCGCTGGGCGCCAGTTTTCTGACCTCGCCGTGAATCCAGTCCAGGCCCGGCGTGACGCCGAACTCCAGGCCGCGGGTGGCCAACAGTTGATGGCCGACGCAGATTCCCAGGAACGGCGCGCCCTTGCCGTGCACGGCCGCGTTCATCGCCTCATAGACGCCCGAGGCGTCCAGGCCGGCGCGGCACGAGGCGAAGGCTCCCACGCCGGGCAGAACCACACGGTCGGCGGCGGCCACGCGGTCGGGATCTGCCGTGACAACGATGTCAGCGGAGAGTCCCCGGCGACGGGCCGCCTCGCGCAGGGCCTTTTCGGCCGAACGCAGGTTGCCCGACCCGTAATCGATCAGGGCGACGGTCTGCATGGGAGGTTCCTACAGCACGCCCTTGGTGGAAGGGGCTTGGCCGCCGGTCTTGGGGTCGATCTCGACCGCCTGACGCAGCGCCCGGGCCAGGGCCTTGAAGCCACTCTCGGCGACGTGGTGGGTGTTGTCGCCGTAGAGGGTTTCCAGATGCACGCAGGCCCCGCAGTTCATGGCGAAGGCGTGGTGGAACTCCTTGAACAGCTCGGTGTCCATCTCGCCGACCTTGGGCCGCTTGAAGTCGACCTTCCAGATCAGATAGGGCCGGTTGGACAGGTCGATGGCGCACCGCGTCAGGGTCTCGTCCATCGGGATATAGGCCGCGCCGAAACGGCGGATACCCTTGAAGCCGTCCAGCGCCTTGTGGATCGCCTGGCCCAGCACGATGCCGGTGTCCTCGACCGTGTGGTGCATGTCGATGTGCAGGTCGCCCTTGGTCTCGACCTTGAGGTCGAAGCCGCCGTGGCGCGCGAAGCTCTCCAGCATATGGTCGTAGAACCCGATGCCGGTGGAGATCGTCGAGGCGCCGGTCCCGTCGAGATCGATCCAGACCCGGATCTGGGTCTCCTTCGTCTCGCGGACCACTTCAGCGGTGCGGGCCATGGTCTTCCTTAGAGTCCGTTTTTCTGGGCCAACGCCCGCAGGTTGACCTGCGGACGCGGACCATAGTGAGCGATGACCTCGGCGGCGGCCAGGGAGCCCAGCTGACCGCAGATTGGCAGCGAGCGGCCCTGGGACAGACCATAGAGGAAACCCGCCGCGTATTGGTCGCCCGCGCCGGTGGTGTCCACGACTTTTTCCACCGGATAGGCCGAGATCTCGTGAATCTGGCCGCCCGCGACCACGACAGAGCCGTGCTCGCTGCGGGTGACGGCGCCGATGGTGACCTTTTCCGACAGGGCTTTGACGGCGGCGTCGAAGTCGGTGGTCTCGAACAGGGCGCAGACTTCCGAGGCGTTGGCGAAGACGATGTCGCACTGGGTCTCGATAAAGCCCAGCAGGCCGGCGCGATGGCGCTCGACCACGAAGCTGTCGGACAGGGTGATGGCGATCTGGCGACCGGCGCCGTGCGCCAGGCCGGCGGCCTTGGCGAAGGCGCGGCGGGCCTCGGGCGGATCGAACAGATAGCCTTCCAGATAGGAATAGCGCGCCGCCTCGATGATCGCCGGATCGACATCGGCGCTGGTCAGCTCGACGCAGGCGCCCAGATAGGTGCTCATCGTGCGCTGGGCGTCCGGCGTGACATTGATCAGGCTCTGGGCCGTGGCCGGGCCTTCGGCCAGGGGCGGGGTGGTGAAGGCGCAGCCGATGGCCTTCATGTCGTGGCGAAAGACGTTGCCCAGCTGGTCGTCGGCGACCTTGCCGATGAAGGCGCCCCGGCCGCCGAAGCTGGCGACCCCCGCCACGGTGTTGGCCGCCGAGCCGCCCGAGGCTTCAATCGCCGCGGCCATCACTTCATAGAGGCTGGAGGCCCGCGCCGGGTCGATCAAGGCCATCGAGCCCTTGACCAGGCCTTCGCGCTCAAGGAAGGCGTCGTCGCACTGGGCGATGACGTCGACGATGGCGTTACCGATGGCGGCGACGTCGTACAGAGCGGTCATGGAGATCGGCAAGCCTTTGAAAGCGCGAGATGTGGACAGGGTTTAGGGGGCGGCCAGTAAAGGAACCGTGCGGTCAAGGCAACGCAAGGCTTGCCCCGCTCGCTGCGACATTCTAACCGCAAAGCCATGAGCTCGACGACCGCTGATATCTTGATCCTCGCGCCGGCCCCCGACGAGCCGCGCTTCGCCAAGGGCTGGGGGCCGCTGTTCGAGCGCCTCGCCGCGCCGCTTCGCGCCCAGGGCCTGACCGTGACGGCTCAGCCCTGGACGGAGGCGATTGACCCCGAGGGTCAGCGCCTGATCCTGCCGTCGATCGCCTGGGGCTACCACCTGCGGCAGTCCGACTGGTTCGCCCAGCTGGACGCCTTGGAGGCGGCCGACGCCCCCGTGATCAATCCCGTGCCGATCCTGCGCTGGAACACGACCAAGACCTATCTGATCGAACTGGAGGGCAAGGGCGCGCCCGTGGTTCCGACCCGGGCCCACGAGCGCCTGACGCCCGAGGCTCTGGCGGCCGCCTTCGACGCCTTTGGCGTCGACGAGGTGGTGGTCAAGCCGCAAATCTCGGGCGGCTCGCAGGACACGGTCCGGGTCAACCGCCACGCGCCGCTGGAGGGCGGTCCGACCGGTCCCGCCCTGATCCAGCCCTTCCTGACGGCGGTGGGAGAGGAGGGTGAACTGTCCCTGTTCTATTTCGACGGCGTGTTCAGTCACGCGGTGGCCAAGGTGGCGACCGGCGGCGATTTCCGGGTTCAGCCCCAGTTCGGCGGCCGGGTCACCGGCGTCGCGCCCGAGCCGGAAGCCCTGCGCGCGGCGCAGATGGTGCTGGAAGCCGCCGACCTGCCCCTGACCTATGCCCGCATCGACCTGATCCGGGGCCTGGATCACACGCCGCAACTGATGGAGCTGGAACTGATCGAGCCCGATCTGTTCCTGGAGCACGCCCACGACCACGGCGCGGCCTTCGCGGCGGCGGTCAAGGCGCGCCTCTAGCGGCGAGCGGGTTCGGACCTATCTAGACGGCAACCGAAGGAGTTACCGATGCCCGACCTTTCCGCCTATCCGATCACCCGTCGCTGGCCCGCCGAATATCCCGACCGCCTGCAGCTCTATTCACTGCCCACGCCCAACGGCGTGAAGGCGTCGATCATGCTGGAAGAGATCGGTCTGCCGTATGAGCCGCACCTGATCAATATCGGCGCCAACGAGACCTGGATCCCCGAATATCTGGCCCTGAACCCCAACGGCAAGATCCCGGCGATCCTTGATCCCGACGGTCCGGACGGCAAGCCTGTGGCCCTGTGGGAGTCCGGCGCGATCCTGCTCTATCTGGCCGAGAAGACCGGCAAGCTGTTGCCGAAGGATCCGATCGCCCGCATCGAGACCCTCCAGTGGGTGTTCTTCCAGATGGCCGCCGTCGGCCCGATGTTCGGCCAGATGGGCTTCTTCCACAAGTTCGCCGGCAAGGACTACGAGGACAAGCGCCCCCGCGACCGCTACGCCGCCGAAAGCAAGCGCTTACTGGGCGTTCTGGAAGGTCGGCTGGCCGACCGCAAGTTCATCATGGGCGATGACTACACCATCGCCGACATCGCCCTGCTGGGCTGGGTGCGCAGCATCGACGGCTTCTATGAAGCCGGCGAACTGGTCGACTATGCCAGCCTGAAACACGTCCCGGCCTGGCTGGAGCGCTGCCTGGCCCGCCCGGCGGTGCAGCGGGGGCTGCAGATCCCGGCGCTGCCCTAGCATTCAATTGGTCCGCTCTCCCCGGCGAAAGCCGGGCCCAGATCGACCTCCCAGAGGCCCCGCGCAGTTGCAAGGCCCTGTGGCGCATCCGGACAAAACGCTCTGGATGAATCTGGGTCCCGGCCTTTGCCGGGAAGAGCGGAGCCTGTTGCGGCCCTAGGCGCCCAGGAACAGTTCCCGCGAGGGGCACAGGTCGGCGATCTTGCAGATCTCGCACCGGGGCTTGCGGGCCACGCAGACATAGCGTCCGTGCAGGATCAGCCAGTGATGGGCCCGGGTCTGATAGGGCCCGGGCACGATCCGCATCAGATCCTGCTCGACCGCGTCCGGCGTCTTGCCTGACGACAGCTTCAGCCGGTGGGCGACGCGGAACACGTGGGTGTCGACGGCTATGGCGGGCTCGATATCCAGCTCGTTGAGCACCACGCTGGCGGTCTTGCGGCCCACGCCGGGCAGGTTTTCCAGGTCGGCGCGGTTCAACGGCACCTGACCGCCGTGGCGCTCCATCAGGATATGGGCCGAGGCGATGACGTTCTTGGCCTTGGTGCGGAACAGGCCGATCGAGGCGATGTAAGAGATCAGGCCGGTTTCCCCCAGCGCCAGCATCTTCTCGGGGCTGTCGGCGATTTGGAACAGCGGACCGGTGGCCTTGTTGACCTGGACGTCGGTGGCCTGGGCCGACAGCGCGACCGCCGTGACCAGTTCATAGGGATTGTTGTAGTTCAGCTCGGTCTTGGGCCGCAGCTCCAGGCTCTCGAAGCGATCGAACAGCACCGCGACCCGCTCCCGCTCGGCCGGCGAGATCCGCTTGGCGGCGGGACGTTTTTTCACGGGTTTCTTGAGCGGGGCCATTGGCCGGACCATGCCGTGATGCGGCCCCCTCGCCAAGGCGGCGTCGCGAGCCTAAATCCATAAGCATGGCCGCGCTGCTGTACATGGACGCCGTGATCTCGCCCAACCGGTCGCTGAGCCGCACGGGGCTGCACGTGCTGCTGGGCGTCGTGATCGCCTTCAACCTGATGCTGGCGGTCTTTCTGTTGGTATTGGGCGCGCCGCCGGTGCTGCCGTTCCTGGGGCTGGACGTCCTGGCCCTCTGGCTGGCCCTGCGCGCCAGTTTCCGGGCGGCGGAACGGCGTGAACGGGTTCGCGTCACCGCCGAGGCCGTCACCGTCAGTCGTGAGGACGAAAAGGGCGCGCGGGTGATCTGGACCTCGCCGACCGCCTTCACCGGCGTCGATATCGACCAGCCCGGCGAGCACGAGGCCCGGGTGCGACTGCGGATCTATCGTCGCCGCCTGACCCTGGCCCGGGCGCTGAGCCCGCCCGAGCGGGTCGAGTTCGCCGACGCGCTGCGGCAGGCGATCCGCGACGCCCGCGCCGAGCGCCATAGCTGAGCAAGAACCGGGCGGACAGGCCTCCTGAGCGGGGTTAGGGTCGGTCATGGCTCTCGACATGCCCCCCTCGCAAACCTTCGCCCAGCTGGCCGAGCGGTCGGCCGACTATCATCGGATGGCCGTCGCCCTCGACTGGCTGGCCGCGCGCTGGCAGGCGCGTCCGTCCCTGGACGAGGCCGCCGAGGCGGCGGGCCTGTCGCCGTTCCACTTCCAGCGGGTGTTCACCCGCTGGGCCGGGGTCAGCCCCAAGACCTTTGTCTCGGCCATCGCCCATGCCGAGGCCCGGCGGTCGCTTGAGGCCGGGGCCAGCGTGCTGGACGCGGCCTATGACGCCGGACTGTCGGGCCCTTCG
>JAHINZ010000272.1 GCA_018895795.1 Alphaproteobacteria bacterium | reverse complement strand
TGGCGGAGGAGGCGGCGGCGGCGGCGGGGGCGGGGGCGGAAGCTCCACATCCACGGCGTCGTCCGAATACTCCTTCATCACCGATTCAAACTTCTGCTTCGCCAGATAAGCGAACAAAGCAGCGTGGATGCCGACGACGACCATGGTCGCGATGCCAAAAGCGCCGATCCCCTTCTTGCGCCTAGGGCCCTCGGAGGTGAGCGGATCGTAGTGGCGATGCTCGGGCGTTTGTTGTTCAGCCATGAAGCACCCCTAGCTATTATCATCCCGGCCGATAAGAGCCACGCTATAGAAGCCGTTATCCTGGAGAGTGTTCATAACCTCCATGAAAGCCCCATAACGCGTCTTTTCATCGGCCCGGATGTAAATGCGCTCCCGTGTCGGATCGCGCTTACCAACCGCATCCGCGAGGTCCTGTCCCATCTCGTCAATCGTTGTGCGATTGTCGCCGATGAACACCTGACCAGAAGCCTTGATCGAAATGTAGACTGGCTTTGGCGGGCTGGTCGAGGGCTTCGCGACCGCCGGCGGCAGGTTCACTTCGACCGACACGGAGGCGAGCGGAGCCGCCACCATGAAGATGATCAGGAGGACCAGCATGACGTCCACGAAGGGCGTTACATTGATCTCGCTGTTCTGTTCGACGTTAAACCTGTCGCCCCCACCGCCTGAGAGTTTGGCGGCCATTGATCTTACGCCCCTTTGTCGAGCTGACGCGAGATGGCGTTCAACAGTTCAGCAACGAAGCCTTCCGAGCGCGTACCGTAGCCGGAGATGCGGGTCTGGAAGTAGTTGTAGAAGATAACGGCCGGGATAGCGGCGAAGAGACCGATACCGGTGGCCAGAAGCGCTTCGGCGATGCCGGGCGCGACGACGGCCAGGTTGGTCGTGTTGGTGTTCGCGATGCCGATGAACGAGGTCATGATCCCGTAAACCGTACCGAACAGACCGATGAACGGACCGGCCGAACCGACCGAGGCCAGGAACACCATGCCGCCCGACAGACGCTTGGCCAGCGAGGCTTGCACCGCGTTGATGGCGTAGGTGGCGCGGTTGATGGTCGAGTCGCGGTGCTCGCCGGTGACGGCCAGGCCGGCTTGACGCGAGAGTTCGACTTCTTGCGACGCCGCGGCGGCCATATCGGCCAGCGGGTTGCCTTCGAACTCTTCCGACGAACCGATGCGCAGGATGTCAGCGATCGAACGGGCGCCGCGGAAGGCTTCCAGGAACTTGTCCGATTGCTTGTTCAGCGCGCCAAACTCGAGAAGCTTGGTGATCAGCAGAACCCAGGAGAAGATCGAAGCGAGGATCAGACCGATCATCACGACTTTCACCACCGCCTGAGCGGAGAGGAACATGCCGACCGGGGTCAGCGAGTGGGACTTCATCTTTTCAGTGGCGGCAACGCCGGCGTCCAGAGGCTCTTCAGCCGGGGCCGGGGTCGGGGCGGCAGCGGCGTCAGCCGGAGCAGCGGCGCCTTCGGCAGCAGCCGGGGCGGGAGCCGCGGCGTCCTGAGCGAAAGCGGGAGCGCTTACCATCAGCGCCATGGCGCCAACGAGAGCGATGAGGGGGGTCTTCCGTTTAATGTCGAGCATCTGTCGCCAGTTCCTGATTGGTCTAGCACGTTTGGACCGAGGGTCGTCGCGCGAGAGCGTGTCTACCCTAACTCTGAATAGTCCCCCAGGAAGGTCGATTTCTCTTCCAACCCGGCGGACCCGCTTCGCTGCGCTCGACCCGTTACGCCCCTCACGAGGACCAAGCCCTCCAGAAGGATCGTTTCGAAGCGCGGATGACCAAAGCCTCCGAAGACGCATTGATCTTACCCCAATGTTAGAATTGCGGCAGGGGTCCTTTGGCAACCCCCTTTCGTACCGTCAAGGGGTTCTTCTGGGTATAAATTTATCGCCCTGGGGGGGTGCGCCCCCCTCATGCCGCAGTGCACAAAAGGGAAATCAGGAATTAAGGGTGACTTTTCCCTGTCAGCACGAATATTCGTGCTGCAGCGCAGCATGAAAACAAAACACTGGTTGATCAGTGAGAGGCGCCCGGGTGATCAGAGGCGGTCGCCAAGGTGCGACGACCCGGGGCCCCGTGACATAGAACCGTCACTGAAGACGGCGGCGTCGTTCGGGCGGAGCCTCGACGGGCTCGGGCGGTCCGCAAGACGGCGGCTGAGCGTCGCGAACAAGACTGAAACGGAAGAAAATATGGTGCCTGGGGGCGGATTCGAACCACCGACACGCGGATTTTCAATCCGCTGCTCTACCAACTGAGCTACCCAGGCCCTTGGCCTAAACGGTTCGAAAACCGTTTCAGCACCCGCCTTACGGCGGGGAGCCGCGTCTATAGGCGAGGCCGATTTGGATGTCCAGCGCCCTAATCGTCATTCCTGACGATCTCTTCCGACAGCGGATTTTCCTCATCTTCATCGGTTCCCGGGACGACGTATCGGCCCGACAGCCAGCGTTGCAGATCCACGTCGGCGCACCGCTTGGAGCAGAAGGGGCGGGCGACCGGATCCGCCGGCTTGCCGCACAGGGGGCACTTGCTGCTCATGATGCGGACACCTCCAGGCGGTCGACGGCCCAACCGGGCGCGGCTTCAATCGCGAATCGGCGGCCCAGGCGATCGGCCACCCCCGCATCGAGCGCGGCGAAGGCCTCGGCCACGGCCGGCGCGCAGCGGGCCGTCAGCCGTCCGCCGGGATCGGCGCGGCCTTCCCGCTCCAAGGCCCTCGCCAAACGCCGGGCGACAAACTCGGGACGGGCCTGGCCGTCAGCGTCCTGCAGCCGATCGAGAATCGACCGGCCGCGCCGGGGAATGGTCATCTCCAGCGTGCCGAAGCGGCTGATCGCGCCGATGGCCACGGCCGGATTGTCCGCCGCGAAGGCGTTGCGGGCCGCGGTGACCATGGCCTGACCGTCATGGCCGCGCCCCACTAGGTCAAAGACGACGATGCCGCCCAGCCCCTTGAGGCGCAGGACCCGGGCCGCGAGGCTCAAGGCGGCCATGTTGGCCTGCCGCGCAGCGCGCTTGGCGTCGAGGCCTTCACGCGCGCCGAGATCGACATCGATCGCCACCAGGGCCCGGGTCGGCTCAACGCTGATGTCGCCGCCGCCCGGCAGGGCGAAGACCGTCTCCAGCGCCTCGGCCTCGGCGGCCTCGACCGCGGCCAGGGCCGCCTCGCCCAGGGTCGGCGATCCGGACTTCACCAACAGGCGAAGCTGCTGCTCCACGGTGAAGGCGGGCTCGAGCACACGCGGCTCGCCCTCCCCTTCCCCGATGAAGCGGGCCACGGCGGCCTTGTCGCGGCGCGAGGGCGTGCGAATCTCGATCTCGACCAGGCCGCCCTCGACCAGCTTGGGCATGTCGGGGCGCAGGGGCAGAAGGACGTCCTGGCCGCCGGGCAGCTGGACGAAGGCCGAGGCGAAGGCCTTTTCGATCTTGCGGATGCGGGCGACGCCGCGGACGCCCTCGACGTCCAGCGGATCGTCGCCGTCCCAGGTGGCGATGATCCGTTCGGGTTGGCCGTCCAGCGTGACGACGCCGACGGTCTCGCCGACGCCCTTGTAGAGATAAGCCCTGCGCTCGCTCATTGGCCGGTCCAGCCCAGGCCGCGCAGCAGGTTCAGCGTCTCGTACAGCGGCAGGCCGACGACGCCGGTATAGGAGCCGTGCAGGTCGATGATGAAACCGCCCGCCACGCCCTGGACGGCATAGCCGCCCGCCTTGCCGCGCCATTCGCCGCCGGCCAGATAGGCCGCGCGCTCGGCGTCGGACAGCACCTTGACCTGGACGCGGGTCTCGACCAGCCGCGAGGCCATGCGGCCATCGGGCGCCACGACCGCGATCGCGGTCAAGACCTTGTGATTACGGCCCGATAGCAAGGCCAGGCACTTGCGCGCCTGGTCCTCGGTCTCGGCCTTGGGCAGGATGCGCCGTCCCACCGCGACCACGGTGTCGGCGGCCAGCACGAAGTCGCCTCGCGCCCTGAGGGCCACGACCGCCGCCTTGGCCGAGGCCAGACGAAGGGCGTGGCGACGCGGGGTCTCGTCGCGAAGCGGGGTTTCATCGATGTCGGCGGGATCGATCCGGTCGGGCTTGACGCCGACCTGCGCCAGCAGGTCGAGGCGCCGGGGGCTGGCGCTGGCCAGGACCAGCGACGGCTGGACGGCCATCAGAGCGGCCATCAGCCCTACTTGAACCGGTAAGTGATACGGCCCTTGGTCAGATCGTAGGGCGTCATCTCAACCAGCACCTTGTCGCCGGCCAGGACGCGAATGCGGTTCTTGCGCATCTTGCCGGCGGTATGGGCGATGATCTCGTGATCGTTTTCCAGCGTCACGCGAAAGGTCGCGTTGGGCAGCAATTCGCTGACCGTGCCGGGAAACTCGAGGAGTTCTTCCTTAGCCATCAGGCCTCTCAGTTAGGGCAAACAGATAGCCGCACAGGCCCGCCCGACAGGAGGTCGGGAGGCGGGCCGTCGCGGCGAGGCGCCTCTATAGCGCATTCACCCCCCAAACGTCGATGGCGCGCCGAAACGTCTCTTGATGGCGTCCGCGAGGCCGTCTCGGACCTCGCGATAAGCCTCCAGCCGAGCCTCGCGCGAACCGTCAGACAGGGTGGGGTCGTGGGTCGGCCAGTACTCGATATCGACCGCCCGGTCCCGCGCCAGCTCGACGGCGCGGTGCTGGGCCTCGGGTGTGAGGGAGACGACGACGTCGAAACTGCCGTCCTCCAGCTCGGCGAAGGTCTTGGGTTTGTGGCCGGAGACGTCCAGCCCGATCTCGTCCATCACCGCGATCACGAAGGGGTCGATCCCCTCCCCGGTCGGGTCGCCGCGCAGCCCGCACGAATCAGTGAAGGCCCGGGTTCCGTAAAAGCGTTTGAACAGGCCCTCGGCCATCGGGGAGCGAACCCGGTTGTAGTTGCAGGCGAACAGCACGGCGTCCGGCAGATCAGGCACGCGCCCTAGCCTCGCCAGTGCAGCGCGCAGATCAAGGTGAACAGGCGACGCGCGCTGTCCAGGTCGGTCTTGACCTTGCCCTCCAGGCGCTCGCGCAGCAGGGACGAGCCCTCGTTGTGCAAACCGCGACGCCCCATGTCCAAGGCCTCGATCTGCTGCGGCGTGGAATTGCGGATAGCCGAGTAATAGCTGTCGCAGATCATGAAGTAGTCCTTGATCACCCCCTTGAAGGGCGACAGGGACAGCAGGTGGCGGCGCGCATAGTCCGGACCGGCGATGTCGAAGGCCAGACGGTTCTCGATTAGCGACAGCTTCAGATCGTAAGGCCCGCCCTTGGCGTCGGCCGGTTCGAAATAGTTCGAATCCAGCAGATCGAAGATGGCGACCTGCCGCTCCTGCTCCTGGTCGCGCGAGGCGGCGGCGAGGCTGTCGTCGTCAATGACGATGGACTTCAGGTGTTGGCTGGCGAGGGCGTCGGTCATGGGTCGCCACAGAGTTACGCGTCAGTCGGCCGATGGCAACCGGTCCAGCCGGATTTGCGCCGAAAGGGCGTGGGCCGGCAGCCCCTCGGCGGTGGCCAGGGCGGCGGTGTGGGGTCCCAGGATCCCGAACGCGGCCGTGTCGCATTTCACGATCGAGGTGCGCTTGAGGAAGTCATAGATCGACAGCCCCGACTGGAAGCGCGCCGCGCGGCTGGTGGGCAGCACGTGGTTGGAACCGGCCACATAGTCGCCGATGGCTTCCGGCGTCAGGCGGCCCAGGAAGATCGCCCCGGCGTGACGCACGCGGTCCGACAGGCGCTCGGGCTCGTCAACCGCGAACTCGACGTGCTCGGGCGCGATGGCGTCGACCAGGGCCGGGCTCTGGTCCAGCGGGGCGATGATCACCGCGCCGTGGTCGCGCCACGAGGCGGCGGCGTCCTGGCCTGTGGCCAGGGTCTTCAGACGTTCGAGGACCGCGGCCTCGACGGCGTCGGCGAAGGCCGGATCATCGGTGATCAGGATCGACTGGGCGGCGGGGTCGTGCTCGGCCTGGCTCAGCAGGTCGGCGGCGATCCAGTCGGGATTGTTCTTGTTGTCGGCCACGACGACGATCTCGGAGGGCCCGGCCAGAGCGTCGATGCCGACCACGCCATACAGGCGGCGCTTGGCGGCGGTGACATAGGCGTTGCCGGGGCCGACGATCTTGTCGACCGGCAGAATGGGTCCGGCCCCATAGGCCAGGGCCGCCACGGCCTGGGCCCCGCCGATGCGCCAGATCTCGGTGACGCCGGCTTCCTTGGCGGCGGCCAGCACGGCCGGTTGCAGCTTGCCGGGCGGGGTGACCATGGCGATGCGGTCGACCCCGGCCACCTGGGCGGGCACGGCGTTCATCAGCACGGTCGAGGGATAGGCCGCCCGACCGCCGGGCACATAGACGCCGACGGCCTCGATCGGCGTCCAGCGCCAGCCCAGCTGGACCCCGGCCTCATCGGTCCAGGCCTGGTCGGCCGGGCGCTGGCGGGTGTGATAGGCGCGAATACGGGCGGCGGCGAAGGCGATGGCCTCGCGCACGTCAGCGGGGGTCTGGGCCGCTCCGGCCTCGATCTCCTCGGCGGTGACCCGGACGGTCTGTTCGGTCAGGTCGACGCGGTCGAACTTGCGGGTCAGGTCCAGCACCGCCGGCAGACCGCCGGTGCGGACGGCCTCGAGCACCCCGGCGACCGAGGCGTCGACGTCGGCCGGCGAGCCCCGAGGCTCATCGAGGAACGCCTTGAAGGCGGCGGCGAAGTCGGGGGCGGAAAAATCAAAGCGGCGCATGAGGGTGTAGATGCGGGTTTTTCCCGGGGAGACAAGGGGGGTGGCGATCATGGCCGCCTCCAGCTGGCGTCGATCCTCGGCCACTCGCCCCCTCCGCGCCTGCGGCGCTCCTCCCCCGGAGGGGGAAGATGAGGTCGGCGCGTTTCCTCTTCCCCCTCCGGGGGAGGAGGATGCGCAGCATCCGGAGGGGGCAAGTGTTCGCGACCTCACGCGGAAACCCGCTGAAGGGATGGGAAGGGTCGCGGAGCGTCCGGGCCTCGCCCGGATGAGAGTTTGTGTAAGTACCGTTTCGACGAAGACGAACGCTCCGCGCAGCCGTTCTTCGGGAGCATCGCCGGGATTGGCGGGGTTTTAACCCGCTCCGGTAGCTAGGCCCCCGACGGGTGGAGGGGTTGGCGACCCCGTCCAGACCGCCTGGGCGATTTCAGCCCAGGCCTGTTGCGCGCCGCCGGGCCGTCGCCGAGGGCTTGATCCTGAACCCCGATCCGAGGCGCCCGCCTTCC
>JAHINZ010000271.1 GCA_018895795.1 Alphaproteobacteria bacterium | reverse complement strand
GAAGAAGCCGCAGGTGGCGCCGTATTCCGGCGCCATGTTGGCGATGGTGGCCTGGTCTTCGAGGGTCAGGTTGGCCAGGGCCTCGCCGTAGAATTCGACGAACTTGCCGACCACGCCCTTCTTGCGCAGCATCTGGGTGACGGTCAGCACCAGGTCGGTGGCCGTCGCACCTTCCGGCATGGCGCCGGTCAGCTTGAAGCCGATGACCTCGGGGATCAGCATCGGGATCGGCTGGCCCAGCATCGCGGCTTCAGCCTCGATGCCGCCCACGCCCCAGCCCAGGACCGACAGGCCGTTGACCATGGTGGTGTGGCTGTCGGTGCCGACCACGGTGTCGGGATAGGCGAAGGTCTCGCCGTCGACCTCGTTGGTCCAGACCGTCTTGGCCAGATATTCCAGGTTCACCTGGTGGCAGATGCCGGTGCCGGGCGGAACGACGCGGAAGTTGTTGAAGGCCGACGAGCCCCAGCGCAGGAAGCGATAGCGCTCGATATTGCGCTCATATTCGCGCGCGACATTGGCGTCATAGGCCTTGGCGTCGCCGAAATTGTCGACCATCACCGAGTGGTCGATGACCAGGTCGACGGGGTTGAGCGGGTTGATCTTGGCCGGGTCGGCGCCCAGCGCCACCATGGCGTCGCGCATGGCGGCCAGGTCGACGACGGCGGGAACGCCGGTGAAGTCCTGCATCAGCACGCGCGCGGGGCGGAAGCTGATTTCGTGCTCGACCGAGCCCTTGTTCTGCACCCAGGCGGCCACGGCCGTCAGATCGGCTTCGGTGACCGATACGCTGTCTTCGTTGCGCAGCAGGTTTTCCAGCAGCACCTTCATCGACACCGGCAGCGAAGAAACACCGGTCAGACCGGCTTCCTCGGCGGCGCGAAGGCTGTAATAGACGTAGGTCTTGCCGCCGACGACAAGTTCGCGGCGGGCTTTGAGGCTGTCAACAGACGCCATTTCGGGGGATCCCTTCTCTGTCCACGGCCGTCAGAAAACCACTCCCGGGATCGCGCGATCGAGGCGGACCCACAGCGTCCATCCCCGCGCCGCGTACGCCCCTGACTGTTTGGAGGGTGACGGCCGAAGGCTTCTTAGCGCCGCTCGTGCGCAACGTCCATGCGCCGGTCGGGGCCTTGGCATGTTGAGAGCTGTTCTCATTCAGGATTTGGCGATCACCCGCGGCGAGCGGCGGCTGTTCTCGGGCCTGGATCTGGCCCTGCGCGCGGGCGAGGCGGTGATGCTGACCGGCCGCAACGGCGCGGGCAAGACCAGCCTGCTGCGCGCCGTGGCCGGCCTGCTGCGGCCCGAGGCCGGCCAGATCACCTTTGAAGACCTGGACGCCGAGACCGCCCGCGCCGAGCACCTGCACATGGTCGGCCACCATGACGGCCTGAAATCCAGCCGCTCGGCCTGGGAGGAGCTGCGCTTCCAGACCCTGTGGACCGGCGGCGGCGAAGCCGGGGCCCGGGCGGCGATCGACCGGTTCGATCTGCATCGCCTGCTCGAGCTGGAGGTCCGCCGGCTGTCGGCCGGCCAGAGGCGGCGCCTGGCCCTGGCCCGTCTGGTCGCCAGTCCCCGCGCCCTGTGGCTGCTGGATGAACCGATGGCCCCGCTGGACGCCGGCCATCGTGAGGCCTTCGGGGCCGTGATGGCCGAGCACCTGTCCGGCGGCGGCATGATCCTGGCCGCCGTCCACGATCCGCTGCCGATCCCGGCCCGGGATGTCAGGGTCGGCGGATGACGGCCTTCCTGATCCTGCTGCGCCGCGAACTGGCCCTGGCCTGGGGCAAGGGCGGCGGCCCGCTGCTGGCCCTGTCCTTCTATGCCGGCGTCGTCACCCTGCTGCCGCTGGCCGCCGGTCGCGGACCCGAGCGACTGGCCGTGATCGCGCCGGGCGTCGCCTGGCTGGCCCTGGCCCTGGCGGCCCTGCTGTCGCTGGAGCGCTTGTTCGAGCGCGATTTCGAGGACGGGGCCCTGGATCTGCTGGCCCTGGGCCCGGCCTCGCTGGAGGCCGTGGCCGTGGCCAAGTGCCTGGCCCAGTGGCTGGCCTCGGGCGCGCCCCTGGCCCTGGCCGCTCCGCTCGCCGCCCTGGCCCTGGGGGCCGACCCCAAGATCATCCCGCTGCTGGTGCTGTGCGGCCTGGCCGGGGGTCTGGCCTTCGCCTTCCTCGGCGGACTGGGCGCCAGCCTGGCCCTGGGCAGCCGCCGCGGCGGCCTGCTGGTGGCGGTGATCGTGCTGCCGCTCTATGTGCCGCCGGTGATCTTCGGGGCCGGGGCCCTGGACGCCCTGGCCGGCGGCCTGGCCTGGACCGGCGGGCTGTATCTGCTGCTGGGCTATTGCGCGGCGGCCGTGGCCCTGAGCCCCCTGGCCATGGCGGCGGCGTGCCGCAACGCCCTGGACTGAGACCCCTCGCTTCAAACCTGTAACATTGCTCGCTGAAACCGACATGTTGGCGCCATATGGCGGTGTGCATGTTCCGACCAGATTTCGTCATCAGGGAGCCCTCTCATGCGTTCTTCAACGCGCCGCCTGGCCTTGACCGCCAGCGCCGTTCTCGCCCTCGCCGCCGGCGGCGGCTTCGCCATGGCCCAGACCCCGCCGCCGATGAACATGGCGCCCGCCGGCCACGAGGCCATGCCGATGATGCGTCACGGCATGGCCGGCGATCCGGCCGCCCACGCCCAGCACCTGCGCGACGTCCTGCAACTGCGGCCCGACCAGGACGCCGCTCTGAAGGCCTATCTCGACGCCGCCGATCCCCACGCGATGATGGCGTCGATGAAGCCGGACGGCATGGGCGGCGACATGGGCGGCGACGGGGACGAGGCCGACAAGCCGATGACCACGCCCGAGCGGCTGGACCGCCAGGCCGCGCACATGGCCGGCATGGCCGCGGCCTTCCAGAAGCAGGCCGCGGCGACCAAGGCCTTCTATGCGGCCCTGTCGCCGAGCCAGCAGAAGGCCTTTGACGCCCTCGGCCCCGAAATGGGCGGTCCACGCATGAAGATGATGATGATGCGCGGCCCGGGCCATCACGGCATGCCGATGGGCGAGCACAAGGACGAGCGCACGGTGATCATGAAGCGCAAGCCCGGCTGATTTAGGCCTGATACGCATTGCGGGCGTTCGTCCGGCGCTCTAATCAGCACCGCATGGACGCCCGTCATCCGCTGCACGTCTTTGATTTCCTGACCAACCCCGAGCGGTTCATGGCCTTCTCGCGGTGGGCGGCCCCGATGTTCGGCGTCATCGCCGCCGTGCTGGCCGCGATCGGCCTGGCCCTGACCTTCGCCGCCCCGGAAGACTATCAGCAGGGCGACACGGTCCGGATGATGTTCATCCACGTGCCGGCCGCCTCGCTGTCGATGTTCGTCTATCTGTGTCTGGGCATCGCCAGCTTCCTGTCCCTGGTGTTCCGCCACGCCCTGGCCGACGCCGCCGCCCAGGCCTGCGCGCCGCTGGGCGCGGCCTTCACCGCCCTGGCCCTGGCCACCGGCTCGCTGTGGGGCAAGCCGATGTGGGGAACCTGGTGGGTGTGGGACGCCCGCCTGACCTCGGTGCTGGTCCTGCTGCTGTTCTATCTGGGCTATCTGGCCCTGCGCGGCGCGCTCGAGGACGAGCAGAAGGGGGCCCGCGCCGCGGCGATCCTGGCCCTGATCGGCCTGGTCAACCTGCCGATCGTCAAGTTCTCGGTCGAGTGGTGGAACAGCCTGCACCAAGGCTCGTCGACCCTGTTCGCCAAGCCCGGAAACGGTCTGCCCGCCGTCTATGCCTGGCCGATGCTGGTCATGAGCCTGGCCTATCTGGCGGCGTTCGGGTCGCTGTGGCTGGTGCGCATCCGCGCCCTGGTGTGGCGGCGCAAGTCCCGGGCCTTGGCCCTGCGCCTGGCCGAAAACTGAAGATGGGGGGCTGAGATGCATTTCGATTTCGACGCCGGCAAATACGCCGTCTATGTCTGGCCGGCCTTCGCCCTCAGCGTCGCCGCTTTTGTCTGGATGATCGCCGACAGCCTGCTGAGCGCCCGGCATTGGAAGGCCCAGGCCCAGCGTCGCCAGGCCGAGCTCGACGCCCGCGACGCCGCCGGAAAATCCGCCTCATGAAGCGCTGGCTGGCCTTCACGCCGCTGATCGTGCTGGCCGCCCTGGCCGTGCTGTTCGCCGGCTACGCCCTCAAACGCGACCCCCGGGTCTCGCCCCACGCCATGGTCGGCAAGCCGATGCCGGCCCTGTCGCTGCCGGCCCTGTCCAGCGAGCAGCGCATTCCGCTGCGCGCCGCCGCCCAGGGCCCGATGCTGGTCAATTTCTTCGCCTCGTGGTGCGCCCCCTGCGAGGTCGAGCATCCGCAGCTGATGGCGTTGAAGGCCCAGGGCGTGCGCATCGTCGGCATCGCCTACAAGGACGCCCCGCCCAACACCTACGCCTTCCTCAACCGCCTCGGCGACCCGTTCACCGCCCGGCTGGTGGATCGCGACGGCGGCGCCGGGCTGGAATTTGGCGTCACCGGCGTGCCCGAGACCTATCTGATCGGCTCCAACGGCATGATCCTGGCCAAACACACCGGACCCCTGACGCCGGATGCGGCCGAAGAGCTGCTGTCCAAGGCGCGTTGAGCCCTAAGGGTTCCTAAGGGGTCGCCTTGCGTCCTTCGAGGCTCGCCTGCGGCTCGCGCCTCAGGATGAGGGTGATATGAGGATATCCTCATCCTGAGGCGCCCTCCAAGGGAGGGCCTCGAAGGACGCAAGGCGAAAGCCCGAACACCCCTGCGCTGACACGTCGCGGGTCCTGGCGTTAACCGTCCGCTAACCCTGCTCGCGGACTTTCGGTTAACCATGTTACACTCCGAGTCATGAGCACCGTCCGTCCCGCCGGCTTGCCGTCCGTCCCCGCCAAACCCGCCGCGACGCCCGCGTCGGGCGGCGCCGCCACGCGGTCGGCCTTCTTCCAGGCGGCCCTCGGCGAGGCGGCCCCGACGCGCCCCGTGCAGTCCGCCGCCTCGGTGCAGATGCAGGCTCAGACCCAGGCCTCGCCGCAGCGCCAGGCGCCCGCGCGACCGTTCGTGCAGCCGGACGCTCAGCCGCAGAAAATCCTGCGTCCGGGCTCGCTGCTGAATATCGTGGTCTAGAGGCCGTTAAGCCGCCTTCTTGGCGGCCTTGTCCTTCTTGGGCTTCTTGTCTTTTTTCGGCTTGTCGGCCTTGGGCTTCTTGGCCTTGGGGGCCGCCGCGTCGGCCGCCGGATGCAGGTCCGCGCCGGCCATGTCGGCCAGCAGGTCCAGGAAGCCCTCGCGCTTGCCCGGCTTGAGCAGGGCCATGATCCGCGCGTCGGCCATGGCCACCATCGGGGCGATCTCGTCCAGCACCAGCCGGCCGGCCGGCGCCAGGCGCACACTGTTGGCGCGAGCGTCCTGATCCGAGCGCTGCCGCTCCAGATGGCCCTTGGCGATCATCCGGGCGACCATGTCGGCCAGGGTCGAGCGGTCGATGCCGGTGGCCTTGACCAGGGCCGTCTGGGTGACGCCTTCGTTCTGGGCCACCGCCGACAGCACCGCGAACTGGCGCTGAGTGATCCCGGCCGCGCCGCATTCTTCGGCATAGATGTCGAGGGCCAGTTGCAGCACCCGGTGCAACAGATGGCTGGGCGAGCGCGCCAGCAGTCCGCCGGTTTTCTCAACCTTGATCTTGGACATGAGTTCGCCTTCGTCTTTTCAGCCGACGGACAAGCCATATCATCGTTACGCGTCGATTTGACGACAATACTCCGTGGGCGGCGGAAGCCGCCCACGGAAGGGATTTCAGAAGCCGGCGTCGGGCGGCTCGGGCGGGGACGGCTCGTCGCCCTTGGCCATGTGCTTCATCATGAAGGGCACCTGGGTCAGGGAAAAGACGATGGCCAGGGGCAGCAGGGCGACCCGGAACTTCACCCAGTTGGGCGTGTCCTGGGTAATACGCACGATCTCGTTGAGCACGGCGGCCGAGGCGAAATAGGCGCCGTAGCGCAGGGTCAGGGTGCGCCAGGCGGCGTCGGGCAGCTGCATGGCCTCGCCCATCAGGGCCTTCAGCGGCTGGCGCTTGAACAGCACGCCGCCGATCATCGCCGCCGCCAGGGCGCCGTTGACGACCGTGACCTTGATCTTGACGAACACGTCGGTGTGGAAGACCAGGCCCAGGGCGCCGAAGATCAGGGCCATGACGCCGGAAAACAGCGGCAACAGGGCCAGGCGGCGCTCGACCACATAGCCCAGCACCAGGGCCACGGCCGAGGCGGCCACCAGCACCCAGGTGGCGGTCTGGAAGTTCTTGGTGCTGAAATAGGCGATGGCGAAGGCCAGGGGCGCGCCGTAGTCGACGGCGGTTCGCACCCAGGCGGCGTTCTTCTTCGGGGTTGGCTGTTCGTCCACGGCCTAGTCCTCCAGTCCGACCAGCGAGCGCGAGAAGGCGCGGGCGTCGAAGGGTTGCAGGTCCTCGACCCCCTCGCCGACGCCGATCAGCTTGATCGGGCTGTCGCTGGCCCGGGCCACCGGCACCAGCACCCCGCCGCGCGCGGTGCCGTCCAGCTTGGTCATCACAATCCCTGAAACCCCGACCTGGTTGCCGAAGATCTTTTCCTGGGCCAGGGCGTTGCGGCCGACCGTGGCGTCCAAAACCAGCAGGGTCTCGTGCGGATAGTCGGGATCGACCTTCTTGACCACGCGGATCACCTTCAGCAGCTCGTCCATCAGGCCCTGCTTGTTCTGCAGTCGGCCGGCGGTGTCGATCAGCACGACATCGTAGTGCTCGGCCTTGGCCCGCTCGACGGCCTCATAGGCCAAGGCGGCGGCGTCCGAACCCGTCGGCTTGGAGATGAAATCGGCCCCGGCCCGGTCGGCCCAGACCTTCAGTTGCTCGACGGCGGCGGCGCGGAAGGTGTCGCCGGCGGCGATCAGGACGCGGGCGCCCTTCTCGGTCAGGTCGGCGGCGATCTTGCCCAGGGTGGTGGTCTTGCCCGAACCATTGACGCCGATGAACAGCACCACATAGGGGCGCGGACCGCTCAGCGGGTCGAAGTCGCCCTGGCGATCGGCCAGCTCGGCGGCGATCAACTCGGCCAGGGCTTCCTTGACCTCGTCGTTGGTCGACGACTTGCCGAAGCGCGCCTTGCCGAAGGCCTCGGTGATGCGGGCGGCGATCTGCGGACCGAGATCGGCCTCGATCAGCATCTCTTCCAGCGCGTCCAGCTGTTCCTGGTCCAAGGGCTTCTTGGTGAAGACCCCGGTGACCTGGTCCGTCATCTGCTGGGACGACCGGGTCAGGCCGGACGTCAGGCGCTGGAACCAGCCTTTTTTCTGTTCGGGCTTCTCGCTCATCCGCGCCCCTTTAGTGGAACGGGCGAAAGTGTAAATCGGAGATTACCGGCGCGAGGTTAGCGCGGTCGCGCAACGCGTGCGAAGAAAGGGCATGGACTTGCAACTTGACCCACTGGGCGCGGCGCTTTTCTGGCTCGACTACGCCGCCGTGGCCGTTTTCGGGGCAACGGGCGCCCTCGCGGCCGCCCGACGCAAGCATGACATCATCACCTTCGGATTCTTCGCCGCCATCACCGGCGTGGGCGGCGGCACCCTGCGCGACCTGCTGATCGGCGCGCCGGTCTTCTGGGTGCAGCGGCCGGGCTACATCATCGCCTGCCTGGCGGCCGCCACGGTGGTCTGGCTGCTGGGCAAACGCGGATGGCGGTTCCGCGCCCTCCTCTGGCTCGACGCCCTGGGCATGGCCGCCTACGCCGTGGTCGGCACCGCCAAGGCCCTGGGCCTGGGCGTCCACCCGTTCAGCGCCGTGGTCATGGGCGTGCTGACCACCGCCTTCGGCGGCGTGATCCGCGACGTCCTGGCCGAGGAGCCGAACCTGCTGCTGCGCCGCGAGATCTACATCACCGCGGCGCTGCTGGGGGCGAGCGTCTTCGCGGTCCTGAAACTGCTGGGCGCGCCGTTCTGGCCGGCGGGCGTCACGGGGTTCGTCGCCGCGTTCGGGCTGCGGGCCTGCGCGATCAAGTTCGGCTGGAGCCTGCCAGGCTTCGCGGGAGAAGAAGAGGCCCGCGACGCCTGACCTCTGGCGGCCTCGACCGCCTGACCTGAAGCAGGATGTCCCTACCCCTTCGGAGTCAGCCTGAAGGTGACCTTGTAGCCGTTGTGATCGGACAGCACCGGCTCGTCCGCGCCATCGAAGGTGGCCTCGACCGCTCTGGGCGTGACCTCGACCGCGTCGCCGCCCAGGAAGCCGATCAGGTCCTGGGTGTTCAGCCACGGCGCCTCGCCCGTGTAGGAGATCTGGGTGTCGCACGCGCCCGGGTTCTCGTGGCACCAGCGGCTGACCACCACGAAGGGGTAGTCGCTCATCATCTTGTCGAAGCGGTCGGGCGAGCGGCGGACATTGAAGTCGCCGCCGACGATCAGCGGCGCGCCGGGCGTGCGGCTGGCCTGCAGGAAACGGCCCAGCTCCTGGGTCTGCAGGGCGTGGGCCTCGTTGTAGCGCTTGCGCGGCACCTTCGAAGCCCCGTGCGAATTCATGTGGGTGTCGGCGATCTCGACCGAGGTCGGCAGGCCGGCGACCTGGATCGAGACCAGCATCACCCCCTTGTTGGCCAGGCAATCCAGGCCCGCGCAATAACGATAGGCGTGCGACTTGACCCAGTCGATCGGATGGTTGGACAGCACCCACAGGCCGCTGGAGCCCCACTTGCCCCAGCCCTCGCCCTGGCGGCGATACTTCACGCGCCGGTAGTCGGTCTTCTCGCTCTTCAGGTAATTCTCGTCGCGCTGACCCTTGCGCGGCCCCCGCGCGACGTACGGATAGCCGCTCTCGTCGATCAGATCCCAGGTCTCGTCGCGAAAGCCCTCCTGGATCAGGACGACGTCCGGCTCCTTGCCCTTGGCGCGCATGGCGGCCAGCTCGTGGCCAATCTGCTTCAGCGCCGTCCCGCGACCCTTGCGGACCAGCGAGGGCAGGCCCTCGATATTGTAGGTCATGACGCTGAGCGTCACCGGCTTGGGCTCGTCGGCGCGCGCCGGCGCGGCCGTCAGCAGGCAAAGCGCCAGAAGGGCCCAGGCTGACCGGATCAGTTTGCACGCTCCGCTATGACGTGAGCCCCGTCATGGCCGGTGATCGTGAAGGTTACAATCTCGCCCAGCGGCGCGGCGCCGGTGAAGCGGATCTCGGTGAAGTCGTCGGCGCGGGCGACGCTTTCCCGTTCGACCAAGCCCGGCAGG
>JAHINZ010000270.1 GCA_018895795.1 Alphaproteobacteria bacterium | reverse complement strand
GGCTGGGACTGAAATCCCATGAGAAAAGGGCCCCGCCTTCCGGCGGAGCCCTTCCTTCAGATCCGTTCGGCGGGAAGGCCTACCAGGCCTTGCTGACGGACAGCAGCATCTGACGCTCGGCCTGCAGGCCGCGGGTCTGCTTCTGCTGTTCCTTGAGCAGGTTCTGGCCGCTGAGGGCGACGGTCACGCCGTTGTCCAGCTTGTAGCCGACGCGGCTCGACAGCGAGGCGTAGGCCTTGACCGGCTGCAGGGCGCCGTTGGTGATGTCGTACCACTTGAAGTCGCCGACATAGTGCAGATTGGCGTCGGCTTCCCACGGACCCTTGGTCCAGTCGGCGCCGACATTGCCGCGGTACGACGGGGTGGTGGATTCGAAGGCCACATAGCGGGCCGTCGCGTTCATGCCCGGAAACAGCGAGTCCTTGACGTCGGTATAGGTGTAGTCGGCGCGCCAGTTCAGGCCCTCGGCGACCTTGCCCGACGCCAGCAGTTCGACGCCCTTGGTCTTGGAGTCGCTGGAGTTGCGATAGGTGAAGCCCGGAGCGGTGGTCGCGGTCGGATAGATGTCGAGCGCCGTGGTGCCGATCGAGCTCTTCAGGTTGCTCCAGTCCTGGATGAACAGGCGCACGCCCAGCTTGGCGCCCTTCAGCTGCCGGTCATAGGCCGCCTCGTAGTTGACGACGATGGTCGGCTCCAGCTTCGGGTTGCCCAGCAGGAAGACCGGACCGGAGGCCAGCTGCACGCCGCCCAGTTCGATCAGGCTCGGGGCCTGAACGCCGCGGGCATAGGAGGCGCGGAAGGTGTCGAAGTCGGTCGGGCGCCAGGCGGCCGTGAAGTTCACGCTCGGCTCGCTGACGTCGCGGTTCCACAAGTTGTTGTCGGCCAGCGGGATGCGGGCCGGGAACAAGCCGCTGCGGTCCAGCTGCAGCTTGTCCAGGCGAACAGCGGTCGTGGTGGTCAGCTTGTCGGTGATCGCCCAGTTCCACATCGCCGAAGCCGACCAGACATCATAGCTGACGTCCGCGCCGCCGATCGGGGCCGTGTTGAGGGTATTGTGGCGATATTCGCCGCCGAGACGGATCGTGTGGGCCGCGCCGATCTTGAACAGATCCTGCAGGCTGACGACGTTGATGGTGTTCTCCCAGCGAATGCCGCCGGCCAGGCCGTACTTGGCGGTCAGCTGGTTCTGATAGGCCTGGGCCTGGATCTGGCCCCATTGGGTGTCGGAGGTCAGGGTCGCCTTGCCCGAGCCCGTGATCATCTTCATCGTGCTGTAACCGAAGCCGCCGGCCACGCTGTCTTCCTGGATGTTCGACCAGGACCCCTCGACCCGTAGTTCGGTCTTGGGAGCCAGTTGGGCGACAACATCCAGCGCGGTGGCGAGGCGTTGCGGATCATGCAGGGTCGAGGCGGTCGGCAGGACGCCCGACGTCGCCCATTCGTCCCGCTCATCGGCGCCGACCGAGAAACGGGCGGAGACCGCCGAGCCGAACTTGTGGGTGGCGACCAGCGAGGCGCTCTTCTGGCCGTGATCGCCGAGGCGAACCGTCGCCACGTTGCGCGTGTCGAACTTGGGATTGAAGGTGATGATGTTGACGACGCCGGAGACGGCGTTGAAGCCGAACAGGGCGCTGTTGGGGCCCTTGACGACTTCGATCTGCCGGATCTCGTCCAGCTGCACCGGAATGGTCGACCAGACGGTCAGGCCGTAGTGGTCCAGATAGACCTGACGACCATTGACCAGCACCAGCAGACGCGGCGAACTGACCTGGTCATAGCCGCGGACATTGACGTCCGACTGGCCGGCCGAGAAGTTCAGCACGTCGATACCGGCGACCCGCTGCAGGATGCCCGGCAGGTTGGTTTCGCCCGAACGACGGATGTCGTCGGCCGAGATGATCTGCATGTCGGCGGGCGCCTCGGTGGCGCGTTGCGGCGAACCGGTGGCCGAAGTGGTGACGGGTTCGTTGAACAGCTGCTCCATCGCGCCGTAGTCGATCGACTGGGCGGAAGCGGCCGAGGCCGAGGCGAGGATGATGAGGCCGACCGAAGCGCCGGCGAAGAGAGTCGTTTTCATGGGTGTGTCTCGTTCGTTCGCTGGGGTCAGACTTCGCGGATCATCATGCGGAAGGCGGCCTTGAAGACCGCGCCGACCGCGGCGGCGGCGGCGCGGTTGACCACGATCTCCACCTTGGGGTCGGCCGAGGCGCTCATCACGCAGGCGCCGCTGGTGACGCACGACATGTCCGAGCCGATGGTGATGATCTTCTTGCCCTTGGCGGCGGCGCCGACCGGGCCGGCATTGACGCCGGTGGTGATGTAGAGGGCGGCGACGCCCGAGACGCCGCCGGCGTCGCCGGCTTCGACCGGCTTGCCGACCAGGGTCAGGGCGCCGGCGCTCATCCCGCCGCCGATGGCGGCCATGACGGCGTTCTTCTCGGCGACCGAGGCGGGCTTGGACGGATCAAACACCACGCCCAGCGTGGCCTTTCCGGTCGGGCCGTTCTCGAGGAAGGTGAGGGCGCGGCCGGCGACCTGCAGGTCCTTGGCGGCGTCGGCGTGGGCGCTGAGCGGCGCGGCGATCAGCGCCAGGGCGCAGAACACCAGGGCGCCGGGCTTGGTCTTTTTCGTCATTGCTGTTTTCCCCTGCCCGCGGTTTCTTGCCGGGCCTTGATGCAGGGGAGATGGCCCTAGAGCAGTAAACAGAAAGTAACCGGCGGCGTCCGAGGTGAAGTATTAATTATATATAAATGAGCTACTATGTTCTAAAATTGGAACTTTTCGCGATATATGTATGTATATTAGACCTAATTTATTTCCTGAAGTCGCCAACTGTATTTTAAATACTGTGGATAAAAGACCGAGATCGGACGGCACGTGTTTGTTTGTGACGCTCATATACGGGATTTATGGGATCTTACATCACAGCTTATCCGTCCGTAGTCCGCCCAACTTTAACGTCCCGCGACGCTATATTGAACGCCGGACATTTTGCCGCAGGGGCGGAGACTCAGCAAAATCCGACCCATTTTGGGTACTGAGAGCCCCACCGGCTCGCCGTCGACAAGGTCACGGGGCGAGGTCTGCGACGCGGACCGACGACGGCGTCCATCCAAGCTTGCCCCGGCGCTGGATGAGGGGGCTCGAAGGCTGGGCCCAAACGAAAAAGGGCCCCGCCTTTCGGCGGGACCCCTCTTGTTTCAGGTCGGGAAGGCTGAGCTTACCAGCTCTTGCTGATCCCGATCATCACGCGGCGCTCGGCCTGCAGGCCGCTGGCGCCCTTGGCTTGCGACTGCCGATCGGTCAACAGGTTCTGGCCGTTCAGCGCCAGATCCGTGCCCTCACAGATCGTATAGGCCACCCGTCCGCCGACCGTGGTGTAGCCCTTGACCGGTTCCAGCAGGTTGCCGTTGTAGGACGAGAACTTGCTGACCAGATGCGCATAGCCGTCCGCCGACCACTTGTCGTTCGACCAGCCCGCGGCCAGGTTGCTGCGGTATTTGGGCGAGGTCGCCTCGAAGTCCACCTTGCGCAGGATGATCGACGAGAGCGTGGTGAAGGGCTTGTCGGTGACGTCCGTATAGGTGGTGTCGGCGTTCCAGTGGAAACCGCCGTCAAGCTTGCCGGAGGCGGCCAGTTCAACGCCGTTCATCTTGGAGTCGGAGACGTTCTTGTAGGTCGCCGTCATCCAGGTCGACGGAGTCGCCGCGAAATCGACGGCGCTGGTCGAGAACTGGCCTTTGACGCTCTTGGTCTCCTGGGTGAACACCTTGAGGCTGGCCCGGGCCTTCAGGGCGGGCAGTTCCTGGCTATAGCCCAGCTGATAGTTCGTAACGATGGCCGGTTCCAGCAACGGGTTGCCGGTGATCAGGAAGCCGGTCGGCGCCGCGGTGGCCGGCGGGATCAGCAGGCCGCCCAGTTCCAGTAGGGTCGGGGCCTGAACGCCCCGGGCATAGGTCGCGCGCAGCGAGCCGCTGTCCGAGACCTTGTAGACCGCGCCCAGATTGATGCTGGGCTCGGTGATGTCGCGGCTCCAGAGCCCATTGTCATGTTGCGGCGCGCCGACCGGGAACGGACCCGTGCGCTTCAGGCTCAGCTTGTCGACCCGCGCGGCGGCGGTCAGCGCCAGCTTGGGGCTGACAACCCAGTTCCACATCGCCGACGGGGCCAGGACCTTGTAGCTGACCTTCGCCCCGGCGTAGGAGGCGGTATCGAGCTGGTTGTCACGGTACTCGACGCCGAGGCGGATCGTGTGGGCCGCGCCGATCTTGAACAGGTCTTCCAGGCTGTAGACGGTGATGTTGTTCAGGTAGCGACGGCCGGGCGTCAGAGCATCCAGGTCGTTGCGATAGGCCTGGGCCTGCAGCAGGCCGTACTTGGTGTCGGCGTTCAGCGTGGCCTTCAGCGCGTTGGTTTTGACCCGGTGGGCGGCGTAGGCGAAGGTGGAGATCACTTGGCTGGACGCGCCGTTCGACATCGAGCCTTCGACCCGAAGCGTGGTCTTGTCGTTCAGCTGAGCCACGGCGTCGATATTGGCGCGCGCCGTCGACGGATTGTGGATTTGCGAGCCCAAGACCCGGCCCGTGCCGGTGGTGGTGTTCTGCCACTCGTTCTCGTGGTCGACGCCGCCCGAGAACCGGACCGACAGGCGCTCGCCGAGGCGAACGGTCTTGACGGCCGAGACGCTGGTGCTCTCGCCGGTGCCCGCCCGCAGTTCGATGACGTTGGTGTTATCGAACTTGGGATTGAAGGTGATGATGTTGACGACGCCGGAGACGGCGTTGAAGCCGAAGATGGCGCTGTTGGGACCGCGAACGACTTCGATCTGGCGGATTTCGCTCAGCTCGATCGGCAGCGAGGCCCAGTCGGTGTAGCCGAAGTGGTCCAGATAGACCTGGCGGCCGTTGATCAGCACCAGCAGGCGTGGCGAGCGGGCCTGATTATAGCCGCGAATGCCGACGTCGGACTGACCCGCGGCGAAGTTGAGCACGTCGACGCCCGCCACCCGGCTGAGGATCGTCGGCAGGTCGCCGGCGCCCGAGCGCTTGATGTCGCTGGCGCTGATGATGGTCATGTCGACCGGCGCCTCGGTGGCGCGCTGGGGTGAGCCGGTGGCCGAGGTGGTGACGGGTTCGTTGAACAGCTGCTCCATCGCGCCGTAGTCGATCGACTGGGCGGAAGCGGCCGAGGCCGAGGCGAGGATGATGAGGCCGACCGAAGCGCCGGCGAAGAGAGTCGT
>JAHINZ010000269.1 GCA_018895795.1 Alphaproteobacteria bacterium | reverse complement strand
TCACCCGCCGCGAACTGGAAAACCCGCCCACCGATCACGACCCGCTGCGCGCGTCGGCTGACGAGGTGCATTTCGATACGGCTATCCTGATCATTCCAGCGCGCCTCGTGCGCGAAGGCCGTTAGATCAAAATCGCCGGCCAGTTCTCGATTAATGCGGGTCAGAACATTGAGACTGAAAGCCGCCGTGACGCCCTGGGCGTCATCATAGGCCGGGATCAACACGTCGACCGACTTGGCGACGTCCGCCCCTACAACCATCATGGCGCCGCCGCCCAGCAGATCGCCGGCGCGACGCAGGAAGTCCTCGGCCTCGGCCGGTGGGAAGTTGCCGATGGTGGACCCGGGAAAAAAGCCGACAGCGACCCGGTCGGCGACCACCACGGGAAGGCGCAGCGCGCGCGTGAAGTCGTCCACCAACGGCGCGACCTCCAAAGCCGGATAGCCCAGCTTGATCTCCGCCGCCGCCGCGTCGAGCGCGCTCTGGCTGATATCGATCGGCACATAGGCGGAAAGCTGCGGCGCGGCGTCGAGCAGGATCCGCGTCTTCGTACTGGCGCCGCTGCCGAATTCCACCAAGGCCGCGCCTTCGGGAATCCGCGCCGCGATGTCGGGGGCGATCCGCTGCAACAACGCGGTCTCTGTCCGCGTGAGGTAGTATTCAGGCAGATCACAGATCGCCTCGAACAGGCGCGAGCCCTCGGCGTCATAGAAGTACTTGCTGGGCAGGGTCTTGGGATGGGCCGAAAGGCCCGCGATCACCTCCTGCAAGAACCCGTCATCAGCCGCGTGCGCGAGGTTCCTGTTCGGCTCGGCGTCATCGGCCAAGCGCAAACCCGCGAAAGCCCAGCGCTTGTCGGGATGGAAAAAGTTGCGATAGGTCGTCCGTGTGTGCCCCGGCGGCGTCGCGGCGCAACCGCCCCGCAGCGTCATCTGGTTGACCATGAACTTGCCGTTGTACTCGCCCAGCGCGCCGGGCCCCGCCCGGAAGCCCGGATAGGCGGCATAGCCGCTGGAGGTCCACTGCCAGACATGGCCGTGCAATTGCCGCAGCCCTCCGGCCCCTGGCGTTCGCGCCGCCGCTTCCCACTCCGCCTCGGTGGGGAGCCGCCGCCCCGCCCAGGCCGCGTAGGCGGCCGCCTCATAGTAGCTGACATGCGAAACCGGTTCGCTTCGATCGACGGGGCGGCGCCCGGCCAGGGTCATTGCCGACCAGCCACCGTCCTCCCGCCGCCAGTAGAGCGGCGCGTCCCAGCCCTCACGGACCGCAGTGGTCCACCCGTCCGACAGCCAGTATTCCGGTCGCGCATAGCCGCCGGCCTCGATGAAGGTGATCCATTCGTCGTTCGTCACCAGCCGATCGCTCAAGCGATAGGGCGCCAGGTGGACCTTGTGCCGGGGACGTTCATTGTCGAACGCAAAGCCGCCCTCGCCCGCCCCGATCTCGACCAATCCGCCCTCGAAAGCCACGAACCGCTCGGGTTCCAGCGGCGCTTTTCGCGGCGGCGGGGTGTGCGCCTGATAGACGGGGTCCAGAGGCGACTGGGCGAAGAGATGCAGGATATCCATCAGGATCAGCTCTTGATGCTGTTCCTCATGCGCCAGCCCAAGATCCAGTCGGTCGCGCAGATCGCGTGACGGCCGCGGCCCGGACAGCAATCGCTCCATCGCCGCGTCGACGTGCGCCCTGTAAGCGCCGACCTGGGCGGCCGAGGGCCGCGTCAGCAAACCCCGCGCCGGCCTGGGCTGCCGGGGGCCCAGCGCCTCATAGTAGGAATTGAACAGATAGCCGAAGCCCGGATCGAACAGCCGATAGTCCGAAAGATAGGGCGTCAGCAGGAAGGTCTCGAAAAACCAGGTGGTATGGGCTCTGTGCCATTTCGTCGGACTGGCGTCCGCCATCGACTGGGCGGCCTGATCTTCGGCTGACAGCGGCGCAGCAAGCGCTTCGGTGCGCCGCCGGACCGCGTGATAACGTTCCAAGTCTTGCGCCGCAGTCGCCTCTACGGCCTCTGATGCGTGCAGATCGTCCGGGCTCATTCGCTCTCCTGGGGGCCAAGATCGAGGCACAACGTCACCCGGGCGAGGACAACGCGCCTAGAGGTTGGGTGTTCCAAGCCGGAGTTTCAATAGCTCACTCGGCCTGCCGTGACGGTGATCGCCTGCTCAAAGTCGAAACCGCGCCTCTGGACAGTCCAAGCTCAAGCGCCCTTCACCGCTCCGCGGCCTGACCTGGCGCGCGATCGCGCAGGACGGGCCGGAGCCTTCGCAGACGCCTTGATTGAGGGTGTCTTCTTACCTGCCGGCTGGCTGGCTGGCGCGGTCTTGGCGGCGCGGCTTTCGCGCTCCCCCTTGGTCCGCTCCAAAAGGCGTTGGCTCTTATTGGCGGCGCCCGCGCATCGATCATGCAGGACCGCCAGTTCTCGGTCGGTTAGGGTTTCGATACCCATGAAATCGTCCTCGGCGTCCGAAAACAGAATGAGCTCGTCGAGCTTGGTCTGAAGCGCGGCGCCGTCTCGGTTCTGAGTGTTCTGAATCAGGAACACCATCAGGAAGGTGATGATCGTGGTGCCGGTGTTGATCACCAATTGCCAGGTCTCGGAGAACTTGAAGATCGGCCCCGACACCGCCCACACCACCACCACCAGCACGCACAGCAAAAAGGCGATCGGGCTTCCGGTCGCCTTGGCGGTGGCGTTGGCGAACTTGGCGAAAAGCTTGTCCATGGTCGCTCGATCCCCGAACCGGCCAGGATCCGTTCCTGGCCGGCAGATCAAACGCCGCTGCGGCGTCGCCGTTCCGCGCCGCCAGCCGGTCAGCCGGCGACGCCAGATCTGGGCCGTCGCCTCGCTCGTCGCTATCCGTGCAGTTTCAGTCGCGCCTGGGCGAGCAAGGCGGTCGCCTCGGCCCGTCGCCCGCGATCGGCGACCTCATGATCGGGACGCGCGGGCGCGGCCAGAGCGCGTTCCAGCGCCGTGACGGCGCCCTTATAGTCCCCCTGCCGCAGCAGGAAGTCGCCCTGGAAGAAGTTAGGGTCGATGCCACGCGGGTTCACGGCCAGGGCCTTGGCCAGATAACTCCGCGCCTTGTTCGGATCGCCAAAGCCGATCGGGAAGCCCGGCACCTGCGCGTAGAGCGATCCCAGGCTGGTATAGACGGAACCGTCGCCCAGGGCGTTCGGGTTAATCTTCTCGGCGCGCTCCAGCAAGGCGCGGGCGGACTTGGCCAGGGCTAGGCCGCCAAGGCCCCCCTTGGCGCCGGCTTCGGTGGCCGTGGAGATCGCTTCCCACACCAACGGCTCGGCGCGGTTGGGGTACTGCTTGGCCAGAGCGTCGGCGTCCGACGCCAGCTTGGCGGCTTCCGCAGTCTGAGCGGCCTTGTCCCGCACCTCGTAGTTCACATGCGCCCAACTGCGGGCCAGGCCATCCACCCGTCCGTCGAAGGCCGCGTCCGCGGCGAAGGCTGGAAGCGCGGTGGTCCCGAGCGCGGCGGTCAGGAGGAGCATCGAAAACTTGTTCATCAGGAACTCCGGACAGTCAGTTGGCGAACAGCCGCGCGGCCTTGCGGTCGTTGGCGGACAGGGCGCGGTCGACGAGTTGGGGGAAGATGGCGTTGAGGCGGACGAACAGGCTCTCGGGAAACCCGAAATAGACATCCTTCTTTCGCCTCCGGATGGCTTCGACGATGCGTCGCGCGATAAGCTCCGGGGGGTCCATGTTCATCTGGGTCAGCTTGGCGAATTCCATCACCGCCGGCGTATTCAGCGCGGTCTTGACCGCGCGCGGCGCCACATAGGTGACGTCAAGGCCGCTGCCGGAAAGCTCGCGCCGCAGCGCCTGACTGAAGCCGCGAAGCCCGGCCTTGGCGCTGGAATAGGTGACGAAATGGGCGAAATTGATCGAACCGAAGATTGAACCGACATTGACGATATGCCCGGCTCCCCGCGCCTTCATCTCCGGCAGGACGGCCTGGGTCAGGCGCACGGGCGCGATCAGGTTGACCATATAGCTGGCCAGCAGGTGCTCGGGGCTCTGCCGCTCGAACGGTCCAAAATGCTGAATGCCCGCCAGATTGATGACGACATCCCAGGACCTTAGCGCGACCGCAGCGGCCGCGGCTTCAAGCCCCTCCGGCGTGGAAATGTCGTGCTGCAGAAAGCTCGAACATTCGGCCGGCGGTGAGCGGTCCAGGACCGCGACGCGGGCGCCTTCCGCCATCAGCTGGGCGCAGATCAGAGAACCCAGCCCGCCCGAACCGCCGGTGAGCAGGATGGTCATGTCATCAAACATGGGCCACCGCCCGGTCATGCGGGATGGCGCGGAAGACCCCGGCGAAGCGCTCGAAGATCGCGTTGGCGACTTCGATGATCGCCGCCTGGTCCTCAGGATCGTCAACCTCGTCCATCAGCTTCTGGAAGAAGACCAGGTGCTCCATGTCCAGCGAGCCGTGCGACGTCAGATAGCTGAAGCATTCCGGGCCCAGGTTCAGGTTCTTGGCGACCGCTTCGGCGCCCTGGGTGGCCAGGCGCACGCTGGTGCCTTCCAGCACGAAGACCATGCCGAAGAAGCCCATCGGATTGACCTTGGCGATGTAGTCATAGGCGAAGTCGACCATGCGCTGGGTGGCCTCGCGCGGTTGGCCGTTACGCACGGCCTCGGCGTCGCCGCCGCAATGGCGGATATCGTTGAGGATCCAGGCCTCGTGCCCGGTCTCTTCGGCGATGTATTCGTCCAGCGCGTGGCGGAAGCGGTCGTGGGCGTCGTCGAGGCGAGCCTTGGCCGCCTGCATCAGCGGAACCGTATGCTTCACGTGGTGATAGGCCTCGGTCAGATAGGCGATGTAGGTCTCACGCGAGATCTGGCCGGTCAGACCGTCCTGGATCTGCGGCACGCTGGCTAGGGTCTGCTGACCCTGGACCGTCTCGGCGATCAGTTTAGGAAAGAACGTCAAGGTTGAGGCTCCTGCTCAAGAGGCTTGGATGAAGTCGCTGTGACGCGACAACAGGACCGCCCGACGAGGACGGCCATTGTTGGTGAGTTCGCCCTCGGCGGGGTCAAACGGTGCGCGGACCTGCCAACGCTTGACCTGGGCGTATTCGGGAAGCGCGAGATTGGCCCGGGCTACCGCCTGGGCGATCGCGGTCGCGTCCATGTCGGGGATCAGCGGCACGATCAGCGCGCCCAGTTCGGCCTGGGCCTCGCCGAACACCACCGCCTGACGAATTTCGGGTTGGGCGAGAAGCTCGCTCTCCACCCATTCCGGCGCGATGTTGCGGCCGAAGGCGGTGATGATCGTGTTGGTGCGCCGCCCGTCGATGCGGAGAAATCCGTCGGCGTCGAGACTGCCCAGATCGCCGGTATGGACCGGTCCGGTATGGGGCTCTCGGCCCGCATAGCCAAGGAAGGGTCTGGGCGCGACGATGATCTCGCCCTCGCTATCGATCGTCACCGTGAGGTGCGAAAGAGGCTTGCCCACCGCGCCGGGCCTGCGCGCCGACGGGGTGTTGAGCGCCACGACGGACGCGCATTCGCTGAGGCCGTAGCCTTCATAGACTGGCAGGCCCAAAGCGTCGGCCTGGCTGAGTAGCTGAGACGACACCTTGGCGCCGCCCACCGCCACCAGATTCAGGTCGGGGAAGCGGGCGCCGGTGAAGGTCATCACCATCAAGAGGGCCCGCAGCAGTTCGGGCACGACGATCAGGCTGGTGGCGTGCTCTGCGGCGATGGCGCCCGCCAGGGCCGCGAGGTCGGGGCGGAAGGGGTTATCCAGGCCCAGTTCGGCGGCGGACAGGACGTGATAGCGGCCGCCGGCCAGCAGGATCGGATAGAGCCCGGCGACATTCTCCAGCAGGATCGACAGCGGCAGCAACGGCAGGTGCAGGCCCGCATAGTCGGCGCCGATGGCCTCGACCAGGGCGGCGGCGGTGGCCTCCATCTGCTCCAGCGACAGGCACACGCCCTTGGGCTGACCGGTCGAGCCGGAGGTGTAGGTGATCTTGGCCGTGCCGGTCGGCAGGGCCACGGGAACCGTGGCGCAGGGCGTGACGGCGATGGGCGTTCCGAGGATCTCGAACGCGATGTCGCCTTGCGCCTCTTCCACCAGCAAGGTCGCGCCGGCGTCGGCCAGAGCGTGCTCGCGCTGGGCCGGCGTGAAGAAGCCCGGCAGCGGCAGGCTGGGCCAGCCCAGACGCATCAGCGCCAGATCCAGGATCACCCAGGCCGGGCCATTGGCCAGTCGCAGCGCGACCGGCGCGCCGGGGCGGGCCAACGGCGCAAAGGCGAATAGCGCCGTCGCCGCGCGTTGAACCTGATCTTCCAGATCCGCATAGCTCAGGGACAGGGCGCGCGTGCTGAGAGCGATAGCGGCGGGTTTGTCGACAGCGTGACGGGCGACGGCGTCCAGAACCCGGCTCATCGGGCCAGCTCCGGCGACCAGGCGGGATGTAATCTGGGGCGGATGTCCGAAACTTCAGGCGGCTCGACCATCAGCATCTGGGCCAGGGCCGGCAAGGCCGGCGCGATGGCGCCGGCCATCACCTCGGGATCGCGATTATAGTAGCCACCCCAGTCGGCCGCGCCGTCGCCGAGACGGCTCGGCTCGGCCCGGGTCAGGGCGTGGGTCGCGAAACCCACCCGGGCGAAGCTCCGACGCAACTGCCGGGTAGCGGTGGCGGCGGCATGGGTGCGGCCGTTCTGGTTCAGATGGCGCGCCAAGGCCAGAAACAGGAACAGCGACGCCCCGGCGCTTTCGGACGCCAGGCTGCCGATCTCGGCCAGGGCGGGGCGAACAATGGGCTCACCCGATTTGCGTTCAATGGCTTTCTCGATGGGTTCGTCGAGATATTGCTCAAGGAACAGCGCGCCCTTATCGGCCAGACGAAAGCCCACGGCGCCATGGATTCGGCCGTCGCCGTCCTGCACGCTCATCAGGGTGGGATAGTGCTGGCGAATGGTGCCATTGAAGGCGGAGGCGTAGGCGGCCTCGATATAGACCTCTACCCGCCGACGCTCCGGCTGCATCAGATGGTGGATCGAGATCAGCCGAGGCTCGACCGAGGTGAACCGCCGCACGCGATCGGCGTCGAACTTCAGACTGCCGCGCGGGGCGCCGTCGTCGAGCATCATCACTTCCAGCAAGGTCGATCTCCAAACTCTGGCGAGCGTCTCGACGCCCCTTCGATGAGCCAAGACGACGCGCCTATCGGACGTCCTCAAAGGGTTTGCGATTGCGCCGGACGGCGGCATCGGAAAGACTGGAGGGCCGACGGATTCCCGTCCGGCGATGGGCCAAGGGGCCTTGGGAGCACAGGTCGCGACCTTGGACGACAGCGACGTCCATCCCTTGCTCGCCGCCTATCTCGAGCGGCGTCAGGACTTGGTGCGCTATTTTCGCGTCCGCCTGCGATCCGAAGAGGCCGCAGAGGACCTCGTGCAGGATATCTATCTAAAGGTCGCGGTGCGGCCGTCCGAGCCCGTCGACAATCCCACCGCCTATCTTTATCGGCTTGGCACCAATCTGATGCTGGATCGCATCAAGGCGCAGCGCCGGGCCGTGAAGCGTGAGACCGAATGGCGCGGCGCCAGTGTCGACCTGATCCAGGGTCAGGACGCCTCCGCCGAGCCCGCCGCCGACGACGCCCTGGCCGCCCGTCAGCGCCTGGCGCAGATCATCGAAACCGTGAACGAACTGCCGCCCGCCGTGCGCGAGGCCTTTCGTCTGCACAAGCTGGAAGGTCTCAACCACGCCGAGACAGCTGCGGCCATGGGCGTCTCGCGATCCAGCGTCGAGAAATACATCATGACCAGCCTCAAGCGGATCCTCGCCAAGGTGGGTCGATGACCGGTTTCGGGGTGGAAAAGAAAGTTTGGAGGCGCCTGCCGGTTTGTGGCGTCTTTAGGGCAAGTGGGGCGACGTCGCGTCTCTGGAGCAATGATCAGGCATGACCGGCCAAGGCGGTTCAACGATGAACGAGACCCTGCGCGACGACGCCGTCGCGTGGCTGGTCCGCGTTCAGTCGGACCAGGCCACGGCCGAGGACTGGGCGGCGCTCACGGCTTGGCTGGAAGTATCGGATGAGCATCTCGCGGCCTTCGAGGAGAGCGAACTGCTCGCAGCGGAACTGAGCGAGCACGCCTCCCAGATCGCACCGGCCCTCACTCCGGCCGCGCCGACGGTGATTCCCTTCCGGCGACGCGCCTCGCGCCCCGTCTGGTCGGCTCTGGTCGGCGTCGCGGCGGCCGTGTCGGCCCTGGTGGCGGGACCCGCCCTCTGGCGATCCTATCAAGGCGCGCCAGAGGTCTTTGAGACCGGCCCGGGCCAGACGCGCCAGATCGCCTTGGCCGACGGCACGCACATCCATCTCGACGCGGCATCGAAGCTTACGGTTCGGCTGGGTTGGCGCGCGCGGCGCGTGGAAATGGCCCAGGCCCAGGCGACCTTCGACGTCGCCAAGGATCCCGGACGCCCGTTCCTGATCGGCGTCGGCGACCAGCAGGTTCGCGTCGTCGGCACCGAGTTCAACATCCGCCACTACGACAACACCGTGCAGGTCACCGTGCGGCGGGGCATTGTCGAGGTGCGACAGCCGTCACTGGGGCCGCAGCCGGTCGCCCGTCTGGTCGCCGGTCAGGCGCTGTCGCATGTCGTCGGCGCGACGCGCTCGACCCAAACCGCGACTGACCCGAACGCCGCCTTCGCCTGGACGCAAGGGCGTCTGGTCTGCGACGATGAAACCCTCGGCGCGATCATCGCCGATCTGAACCGCCGCTATCCCACCCCGATCCGCGTCTCAGAGGCCGCCGCCAAACGTCGCTTTTCCGGCGTCTTGATCCTCGGGGATGAGGACGTCGTGGTCCAACGCCTGGCCGGTTATTTCTCTCTCTCCGTGCATCGCTCTGGCGGTGAAATCGAACTACGCTAAGGCGGTGTTCGGTTTCGGAGGAAGCGGTCTTGGCATCTGACGCATGGAGGCGCTGGGCGCTGGCTCCCAGCGTGGCGTGCGTGATTGGCCTGGGCGGCGCCGCATCGGCGGCCGAGCCGACCTTCGTTTTCGATATCCCCAGCAAAGCCTTGAAAACGGCCTTGGTCGATCTGGCCATCCAGAGCGGCGTATCGATCAGTACGCAGGCCGCCTCGACTTGCGGCGCCGGCAGCCGCGGGATCAAGGGTCGCTACACGCTGAAGGCGGGGCTCGAGACCCTGCTCGCCGGCACGGGCTGCGGCTTCCGCATGATCGACGCCCGCGCCGTGGAAATCGTGCGCTTGCCGCCCGTTGGCGCCGCCAACAGGAAACCTGCGCCAAGGCAGGAGACCGAGACCACCTTCGGCCTACCCGAACTGGTCGTCGTCGCCACGCGCCGGCCCACGCCCGCCGACCGGTTGGCCTATGCCGTCAGCGCGATCGATGGCCCCACCGTCACGGCTCTGGGCCTGCGCGACGCGGGTGATCTCGCCACGGTCGTGCCGTCCATGACCGTGACCAATCTGGGGACTGGTCGCGACAAGATCATGTTGCGCGGCTTGTCCGACGGCCCCCTGACCGGCCGCACCCAGTCGATGGTCGGGCTTTACCTGGATGACAGCCGCCTGACCTACAATGCGCCCGACCCGGATCTGCTGCTGATCGACATGGCTCAGGTCGAGGTGCTGCGCGGTCCGCAAGGCGCGCTTTACGGCGCGGGCTCCCTGGGCGGCGTGCTGCATCTGGTGACGGAACAGCCCAACCCCGGCGACTTCGCCGGTTGGGTGTCGGCCAGCGCCGCCATGACCAAGGGCGGAGCGGCGTCGAACGGCCTGTCCGGCATGGTCAACCTGCCGCTGCTCCAAGGTCGGGGCGCGGCCCGGCTGGTGGCCTATCGTGAGGTCCAGGGCGGCTATATCGATGACGTCGGACTGGGTCTGAAGGATGTCAACCGAACGACCCGCACCGGTGCTCGACTGTCGGTTCGGCTGGACCTTGGCGCGCAGTGGATCCTGACTGGCGGGATCGTCGGGCAGGCGATCAACGCCGCGGACACCCAGTATGGCCTGGCAAACGAAGCGCCCTATACGCGGCGCAATCAGGTGCGCGAACCGCACGACAACGACTTCGCCGAGGCCCATGTCGGCCTGCGCGGCGAGTTCGACGGCGTCCAGGCGCGTTGGACGGTCTCGGCTGTGCGCCACGATATCGTCAGCCGCTACGACGCCACAGCCGCGCCGCCGGTTCCTCTGCCCCCAGGCCCCGCCGCCTTCGACGATGACAACCAGATCCAGGGCCTGGTCACCGAAGGCTCCCTGGCCTCGCCGGCAGACGCGCGTATCCAATGGCTGGCGGGGGCCTTCCTGGCGCGGACCCGTCAGGACAACGCGCTGGCGCTGAGCCGGCTGGCCGATGGTCCGACGCCCGCCTTCGCCGAGGCCCGGCGCGACACCCTTGATGAGGCCGCGCTGTTCGGGGAAGCGACCCTGCCGATCAACGGGTCGCTCAGCGCCACGCTGGGCGGGCGTCTGTTCGCCTCAAGAACCCGGGTCTCGAGTTTGATCACCACGCCAACCAGGGGGGCCGTTACCTTCGATGGCGCTCTGTCTCGATCCGGCTTCGCACCCAAGGTCGTGCTGGCCTATGCGCTGTCCCCCGCTGTCTTGATCTACGCGCAGGCGGCGGAGGGTTATCGGGCGGGCGGCTTCAACACCACGGCCCCCCCTGATCAGGTTTTCACCACCCGGGGCGCGGAGCCCCATCGTCTTTATGAGGGTGATGAATTGTGGAGTCTCGAAGTCGGCGGCAAGCTGAGCCTGCTCGATGGCCGCGCCAAGCTACGCGCCGCGATGTTCCAGGCCCGGTGGAAGAATATCCAGAGCGACCAGCTTCTACCCTCCGGCCTGCCCTTTACCGCCAATATCGGCGATGGTCGTAATGTGGGGCTGGAACTTGAGGGGGCGTACCGCGCCGGCCGCCTCCGTCTCACGGGCTCATTCCTGTTCAATGGCCCGGAACTCGAGAACGCCAATCCCGCCTTTCCGGCCCGGCGCGATCTGAGCTTGGCGGGGGTCCCCGGTCGGGCCGGCGGTTTCACCGCCCACTATGACTGGCCGCTCGGCAGCGACCTCAATCTCGAAGTCGATACGCGCTACGCCTATGTCGGCCATTCCAGCCTGACCTTCGACGCGACTACCGCTCCAAGCATGGGCAGCTACGCCACGGGCCGCTTGGCCCTGGGATTGGCTTCCGACCGCTGGCGATTGACCTTCGCGCTGGACAATCCCACTGAAACCGACGGCGACACCTTCGCCTACGGCAACCCCTTCTCGCTTCGGACGACGCGACAGGTCACCCCGCCCAGGCCTCGAACAGCTTCAATAACCTTCCGCGCCGCCTATTGAATCGCGATGTCACACGCATCCAGATCGTCGGGATCAGTGCCGCGGCCTCGAGCCATGCAACTTTTCCTCTGGAAGCGCGTTGGAAAGCCAAGGGGAGCAAAGCGGCCTGTCTAAGGACCATGTCGATCCGACGCGACGGCCCTGGTGCGACCGACTCTCAGATCGCTTGGTAAGCCTTGCGGCCCCGGCTTTTTTGATCTCAAGGTGAGGTGTCTCGCCCTGAAACCAACGCGCCTGAGCCATGGCGCAGGACCGCCGGGAGTGGCTGCGTGTTGAAACGTCTCATCATCGGATTGCTCGTCGCCGTGGCCGTCGGGGTCGTCGGAATCGGCGTCTTCGCCTGGCGGCCAAGCCTCGCCGCGATCGCACCGCCCCCTCCGTCATCGTTTGCACCCGCGTTGGTCGCGCGGGGCGAGGCCTTGGCCGGCGCCGGTTATTGCTCGACCTGTCACACGGCCAAGGGCGGCCAGCCGTTCGCCGGCGGCTATCCTATGAAGACCAGCTTTGGGACGATCTATTCCACCAACATCACGCCCGACGCGAAGACCGGCATCGGCGCTTGGTCGGAACCCGCGTTCCGCCGCGCCATGCACCAGGGCGTGGCCCGCAACGGCAAGCACCTGTTTCCCGCCTTCCCGTATGAGCATTTCAGCAAGTTGACCGACGCGGACGTCTCGGCGCTCTATGCCTATATGATGACCCGGCCGGCCGTCGCGGCTAAGGCCAAGTCCAACACCATCCCCTTCCCGCTCAACATTCGAGCCCTGCAGGCCGGATGGAAACTGCTGTTTTTCCACGCTGGGCGCTATGAGCCGGACACGACGAAAAGCGCTGAATGGAACCGCGGGGCCTACCTCGCCCAGGGCGTCAGTCACTGCGGCGCCTGCCACACCCCCCGCAACGCACTCGGGGCCGAGAAGCACGACAAGGCCTTCGCCGGCGCGCTGATCGACAACTGGATCGCGCCGCCCCTCACCGCCGCCAACCCTTCACCCGTCGCCTGGGATCAGGGCGAACTGGTCGCCTATCTGAGCACGGGAGTCAGTCGCTATCACGGCGTGGCGGCCGGCCCCATGGCGCCCGTCACCCACGGCCTTGCCAAGCTGCCAGCAGCTGACATCCAGGCCCTGGCGGTCTATTTCGCGGATCTGGACAAGGCGGCGACCCGGACCGCGAGCCTCGCGCCGGCGCTGCGAAAGGCCGCCCTCTCCGATCGTCTGAACGTCGGCTCTCAAAACGACGCCGCCGCCCGGCTCTATACCGCCGCGTGCGCGTCCTGCCACTATAACGGCGCGGGCCAGCCCAATCCGCTGCGACCGGATCTGGCCCTGAACAGCGCCGTCCATCTCGACGATCCGACCAATCTGATCCAGGTGATGCTGCACGGCGTCAGCGCCAAGGACGGCGCGCCGGGTGTGGTGATGCCCGGCTTCAATCGCCTCAGTGACGCCGACCTCGCCAGCCTCGCGACCTATCTAAGATCGACCCGCACAGACAAGCCCGCCTGGCCAAACCTACAAAAGAAGGTCGCGGCGATCCGCGCGCAGGGAAAGTGACCCAGCCATGACCCAGTTCACGATCAATGGCCGAGCGGTGTCCATCGACGTCGAAGAGGACACGCCGCTGCTGTGGGTGATCCGCGACGACATCGGCCTGACCGGCACCAAGTTCGGTTGCGGCATCGGCATGTGCGGCGCCTGCACCGTCCATGTCGGCGGCCGGGCCGTGCGCGCCTGCATCACCCCGATCAGCGCGGTGGACGGCGCCGAGGTCACCACCATCGAGGGCCTCGACCCCGCCGGCCAGCACCCTGTGCAGAAGGCCTGGCTTGAGCTGCAGACACCGCAATGCGGCTACTGCCAGTCGGGCCAGATCATGCAGGCGGCGGCGATGCTGAAGGATTTCCCGTCGCCCACCGATGAGGACATCGATGCAACGATGAGCGGCAACCTCTGTCGCTGCATGACCTATGTCCGCATCCGCGCCGCCATCAAACAGGCCGCCGCCGAGATGGGGAGCACGTCATGAGCCGACTGCCGCCCAAGGGCGATCGAGGCAATTTCCTGTCGCGTCGAAACTTCCTGATCGTCTCGACGGGCGCGGGCCTGGCGTTCGGCTTCTCGCAACTGGTCGAGGCGGCG
>JAHINZ010000268.1 GCA_018895795.1 Alphaproteobacteria bacterium | reverse complement strand
GTTTCGTAGGCCGCGTACATGCTGGCGAAACAGGTGTCGCCGCCGACCTCGGGCAGCACCTTGATGTGGAGTATGCTGCCCAGGGGCGGCTCGGGATCGCAGGTCAGATCCGAATGCCAACTCTCGCCCGCCACGAATTTGGAGCTGGCGTCGGCGTGAATGGCGACGATCTCCGGATGATCCGGCAGGCCGGGCACGCCGGAATGGATCGCCAGATCGCCGAACTTGCGGCCAAACGCCTTGTGGGCGTCGTGGGTCATTTCCTGGTCGCGAAAGAAGATCACCTGATACTGGGTGAGGGCCTGATGAAGTTCCTCGAACTGGCGGTTCGAGAGCGGCTGGCCCAGATCGACGCCAAAGATCTCCGCGCCGATCCGGCGCGTCATCGGCTTCACCTCGAGCACGTCATACGCCATGCGTCGCAACTCCAACTAAATGTTCAAGAAACCGCCGCGCACATAGATGAGCGGCGTCTTGGTTTCGTTGGTCACGACCCGAAGGACGCGCCCAACCAGAATTTCGTGGTCGCCGCCGTCGTGGGCGGCGTGCAGTTCGCATTCGATGGCCGTCATGCATCCCGCCAGCAGCGGCGCGCCGCAGATCCCGGCTTCCACGGCGGTCAGGGCGAACCGGTCGTCGGCGCCGCTCTTGGCGAAGCGATAGGCCAGTTCGCCCTGGTCAGCGGCCAGGATGTTCACACAGAAACTCCTGGCCTGACTGAGCGCCGCCAGGGTGCGACTGTCACGCTTGAGGCAGACCATCACCAGCGGCGGATCCATGGACACCGAACTGAAGGCGCTAACCGTCGTGCCAACCAGCCGATCTTCGTGGCGGACCGTGACCACAGTCACCCCCGCCGCGAAGCTGCCCATCGCGGCGCGAAAATCATGCGGCTCAGGCCGGTGATGATGCAGCGCGGCGCTCATCGCTCGTTTCCGAACGGGTTATCCGGATAGACCGCCGAGGCTGGACGCTTGGCGCTCTCGTCGGGACTGGCGCGGCCGCAGACCGCCAGCGCGGTCAGCGCATAGACCAGGGCGCTGTCGACCAGATCCTTCGGGGTCGGCCGCCAACGGCGAAAGCCGGTCGTGATCGCCGGGATGCGGTGCATGTTGAAGACATTGTGGTCGCGCCACATGCTGGAATAGACCGAATTGGCCAGCGCCACGGGATGCCCCAGAGTCAGCTGAGTGGCGTCATCGACGGCGCCAACCAGGGGCGCCACTTCGCGGGCGTCGGCCTCGAAGCCATGGCGCACGACCACCGGCTCGATGTCGATCCGCCCAAGACCCGCCTCGCGGACCATGGCTTCCAGGGAATGCTGGATGTCGGCCACGCGCTGTTTGGGATTGAGGCCGACCTCCAGATAGAGGTTCACCAGCTCGGTCCCGGCGCCGAAGGCGAACGGGATGCCGCCCCGGATCGAGGCGATCTGCGACTTGGGCTGAGCCAGGCCGCCTGGACTGTCATAGCGGCTGCTCTTCTCCCATTCGCCGCTCCAGGCGTGGATGGCGTCGGTCAGCGCGCCGATCTTGTAGATCGGGTTGGGGTGCTGGGCGGCTGTCTCGGGATGGTCCAGCAGCGGGGTGAACACGCCCTCCCCCCAGACCTGGAAACGGAACACGGCATAGCCGCAGCCCACCCAGGTCAGGCCGAAATCGCAGCCCTCGGCGGCGATGGCGTAGTCGGGCGCCACACCGCCATGGTGGAACAGGTAGTGGGCGCCGATGTCCTTGCCCATATAGGCCACGCCGCGGTGCTCCTCGATCGGCTCGGGACCGATCTCGCCGGGACAGGCGGTCAGATACATCTTGCCGGCCAGCTCGTAGCCCGCCGTCTTCAGCGCCTTGGCCGCGATCATGAAACAGCTCATCGGGCCACGGTCGTTGGCGATCGGGTAGCCAAAGAGCTTGCCGTCCTCCAGCCAGCACTTCTCCCACTCGGGATTGGCCATGGTTTCGGGGCTGTACTTGTAGGCGTCCAGGTCTGGATTCCAGGTCGGCGCCTCGGTGTCGAGATGGGCCGTGAACAGCAGGTTCTTGCCTACGCCCTTGCCGCCATGCGTCCCGATGATGTTGGGACGCTCCGGCGTCGCCCCGACCTTGCGCGGCGAAAAGCCCTCGCGCGCCATCCAGTCATAGACGTAGTTGGCGACCTCGAGTTCCTTGCCTGACGGTGCGGGAATATTGCCCAAGGTCAGGGCCAGTTGGACGATCTCGTCCTCGCTGATCGCGGCGGCGATGGCGTCGCGGTCGGCCTGCGTGATGGCATAGGGCGCGGAAGCCCCCAGGTTTGGAAATCCGTCGGCCATGACTTACGCGGCCCCTTCCCAGGCGTCGGCGACCTGGACCGTGTCGGTCAGGATCGCGCTGTTGAGTTCCATCACCTTGAGCGACGCGGCATGGATGTCGGCCTCGTAGGCGGCGCAAGCGTCGGCGGCGACGAAGACATGGTAGTCGAGGTTGAAAGCGTCCCGAACGGTGCTGTCGACACAGCACTCGGTGGTGACCCCCGCGACCACTAGCGTATCGACGCCCAGAGCCTTCAGCTGGAGGTCCAGGTCTGTACCGAAAAAGCCGCTGTAGCGGGCTTTGCGCACGATGATCTCGCCGGGGGCCGGCTGCGGCCCCACGAACGCGGAACCGACTTGCCCCGCCCGGCACAGCGCCGCGTCGGTTTCGGGATCGCCGCCTCGCCGCCGCATGCGCTCGTTCCAGAACGGAGAGTCGGTCTCCGGCGCCGTGAACAGACCCACGAAGACCACGGGCGCGCCGGCCACGCGGGCGCTGGCGACCAGACGCTCAGCCGCGACCAAGGCCGGCGCAATAACGTCCATGTCCACGCCGTACTGGCCAAGAACGCCGTCGTGCGAGGCGAAATCGACCTGCATGTCGATCACCAGCACCGCCGTGCGACTTGGCGCGATCCAGGCCGCTAATCCATCAACGGTTCCAGCGAGGGTGACCATGGCGTTCACGAATACACCGCGCGCAGTCCCGGCAGGATCTCCGAGCCAAACATGGTCAGCCCCTCGACATAGTCGGGGAAGATCAGCATCAGGCCGTCCAGCTCTGCGTAATCGACGAATTCCTGGATCTTGGTGGCGCAGGTCGCGGGCGAACCGATGGCGGTCTGGGTCATGAACGCGCCCATCGACAGCGCCTTGGCCTTCAAGTCGCCGCCCCCCATGCCCCAGCTTTCCAGCATGGCGATCACCGCCTCGATATCGGCCCCCTCGTCATAGCGGCGGGCGATGGCCTCGGCCTCGCCGTCGGTCTCGGCGTGGACCACGGTGCACATGGCATAGGTGCGGATCGTCGTGCCCATACGTTCGGCGGCGGCCTTGGCCCTCTGGCTGGCGTCGCGCCGTTCGTCGGGGGTGCGGCCGCCAATGAACACCGCGTCGGCCTCGCGCACCGAGAACTGGAAGCCGCGCTCGGACATCCCGGCGCAGATGATGCTGGGCCTCGGCTTGGACAACGGCTTGGGGGCCGACTGGCAATCCTTCATCGTGAAGAACTCGCCGACATGGTCGACGCTGTCCTCGGCCCATAGCCGCTTGACGACGGTGGTCCATTCCTCGGTCAGCCGATAGCGACCGTCGTGGTCAAGACTGTCGTCCCAGGCGCCCATTTGCTCGAACTCGCCCTTATAGGCGCCGGCGACGATGTTCAGCCCGGCCCGACCGCCGCTGATGTGGTCTAGCGTGGCGATCATTTTGGCCGCCACGGCCGGGTTCTGCAGCAAGGGATGGATGGTGGCCCAGACCTTGATATTGCTGGTCGCCTCGGCCAGGGCGGCCATCATGGTGACGGACTCCAGGGTCACGCCCCAGTGATTGGTCTCGCCGCCAAAGCCGCGAAACTTGCCCATGGCCATCAGGAAATCGAGACCCAGTTCGTCGGCGAGCACCGCCGCCGCGCGATTTTGCGGATAGAGGCCGTCGAGGGTGGGCGTGGTCTTGGAAATGATCCAACCGCCGTTGGCCATCGGCATGAAGACGCCGAAATCCTTGTGCTTGGATGGGCTGTGAAACATGGGAGCCTCCTCAGGCAGCGTCTTGCAGCAGTGCGGATGTTGGACCTTTAACGGGCGCGTCGGTAGCCTCGGCCGTCGCCTTGCGCGGCGGACGCATGAACAGGGCCGCCACGAAGATTACGCCGATCACGGCCGCGAACACCTGGAATGTCGGCGCGAAGCCGCCCAGTTGGTCGCGCATATAGCCGCCGATCACCGGGCCGAGGGCCGAGACGGCGCCCACCAGGCAGACCAACGAGAAGATCTCGAGATTGTTGCGGCGACCATAGTAGTTGAGCAGAAGAATGCTGACGGCCAGCACGGTCATGCCAAAGCCGCTGCCGACCCCCAGGGCGAAGATCATCATCAGCGGCCAGCTGGCGGCGTGCGCCAGAGCTAGAAGTCCGACCGCCATCATACCCTGCGCGCCAGCCAGCAGCCAACGCGGATCGATCTTGTCGCCGAGCAGACCGCCGCTCATGCGGGCCACGACCTGCATCAGGGATTCCAGGCTCAGCGCGCTGACCGCGACAGCTGACACGACACCCATTTCCCCAAAGTGGCTGGGCGCGAGGCTGACTGCGGTGACGCCGCCCAAAAGGTGCGCGAAATAGGCCGCCAGGATAACGTAGAACTGCGGGGTGCGGATCGCTTCCTTCACCGTCCAGTCCGTTGTGGTGCGGTAAACGCGGGCCGAAACAGGCGATGTCTGAGCCTCTTCCGCGACCGCCTTGTCGGTGTCGACGGCCGCCGCCTCCATCCACGCGCGACCGCCGACCAGGGCGGCGCAAAGGGCGCCGATCACCGCGGCGGCGATGGCCTGCGCCGCCCAGTACGGCCGCCAGGCGCCGTTCGCGGCTTCGAGCCCGGTCAGCGCCATCCAGGGACCGACAACGCCGCCGAGCGAACCGACGGTGAAATAGACGCCAAACGGCAAGGCGCGCTTCTTGAACAACATGCCCAGCACATGCGTGCCGGGGATCAGGGCCATCATCTGATAGCCGACGCCCAGAAGCGCCGTGCCCGTCAGATAGACCGGCAGGCCGTGGGCCCTG
>JAHINZ010000267.1 GCA_018895795.1 Alphaproteobacteria bacterium | reverse complement strand
GCAAGGGCCCGGCCAAGCCGATCGCCGGCAAGAAGAAGTAAGGCTCCAGACCGATGGCCAAGGAACCGGCTCGCGTCAAAAGGCGCGAACGCAAGAACATTACGTCGGGCGTGGCGCATGTGAACGCCTCGTTCAACAACACCATGATCACCATCACCGACGCTCAGGGGAACGCGATTTCCTGGTCGTCGGCCGGAACCATGGGTTTCAAGGGCTCGCGCAAGTCGACCCCGTATGCGGCTCAGGTCGCTGCGGAAGACGCTGGGCGCAAGGCCATGGAACACGGCGTGAAGACGCTGGAAGTCAACGTCTCGGGCCCCGGCTCGGGCCGTGAGTCCGCGCTCCGCGCCCTGCAAGCGGTCGGTATGACGATCACTACCATCCGGGATGTGACCCCCATCCCGCACAACGGCTGCCGTCCGCCCAAGCGTCGTCGCGTCTAGTACTTTTTAGACTCAATTCTCCATTCGCCGGCTGCGAGATTCGCGGCCGGCGAGTCGCGTTCAAGGGATCGACCACGTGATCGAAAGAAACTGGAACGAGCTGATCCGTCCTGAGAAGCCGCAAATCGAGACTGGCGCCGACGCGACCCGCAAGGCGCGGATCGTGGCTGAACCTCTCGAGCGCGGCTTTGGCGTGACGCTCGGCAACGCTCTCCGCCGCGTCCTGCTGTCTTCGCTTCAGGGCGCCGCCGTCACCGCCATCCAGATTGATGGCGTCGTGCACGAATTCTCCTCGCTCGAAGGCGTCCGCGAAGACGTCGTCGACATCGTTCTGAACATCAAGCAACTGGCCGTGCGCATGCACGCCGAGGGCCCGAAGCGCATGACGCTGCGCGCCACCGGCCCCGGCCCGGTGACCGCGGGTCAGATCGAAACGCCTTCGGACATCGAGATCCTGAACCCCGACCACGTGCTCTGCACGCTGGACGACGGCGCCACCGTGCGCATGGAGTTCACGGTCAATACCGGCAAGGGTTACGTCCCGGCCGACAAGAACCGTCCGGAAGACGCGCCGATCGGCCTGATCGCCGTCGACGCCCTGTACTCGCCGGTCAAGCGCGTCGCCTATCGCGTCGAGCCCACCCGTCAAGGCCAGTCGCTGGACTATGACAAGCTGATCCTGGAAGTCGAAACCAACGGCGCCGTCACGCCGGTGGACGCCGTGGCCTACGCCGCCCGGATCCTGCAAGACCAACTGCAGATCTTCATCACCTTCGAAGAGCCCAAGGCCAAGTCGGCCGACGAGGCCAAGCCTGAGCTGCCGTTCAACCCGGCGCTCCTGAAGAAGGTCGATGAGCTGGAACTGTCGGTGCGTTCGGCCAACTGCCTGAAGAACGACAACATCGTCTATATCGGCGATCTGATCCAGAAGACCGAAGCCGAGATGCTGCGCACCCCCAACTTCGGCCGCAAGTCCTTGAACGAAATCAAGGAAGTGCTGGCTGGGATGGCGCTGCACCTGGGCATGGACGTGCCCAACTGGCCGCCCGAAAACATCGAAGACCTGGCCAAGAAGTTCGAAGACCAGATCTAAGAGACACGAGAGCCTGCCCGTTCCTTCTGAACGGACAAGCAGGCTCGTTTGAGAAAGCTCAGAGCGCGAAAGCGCGATGAGGCGCGCTCGATCCGGGCCGCTTTTCACCCCTCGGGGAGGAAAGGCGGCCTGGGCCTTTTGAAGCCGCAACTGCGGTGGAGGGCCCCGGCGCTTCGTTCTGACCCGGCCGGGAACAGGCTGGGATGGGTGACAATCAGCGCTAGATCGCGCCCCTGCGGGCCACGGCCCAGGAGACACTACAATGCGTCACGGTAAAGCTCACCGTAAACTCGGCCGCACGTCCGCTCACCGCACCGCCATGTTCGCCAACATGTCGGCCAGCCTGATCAAGCACGAGCAGATCGTCACCACCCTGCCCAAGGCCAAGGAACTGCGTCCCTTCGTCGAAAAGCTGGTCACCCTGGCCAAGCGCGGCGACCTGCACGCGCGTCGTCAGGCCATCAGCATCGTTCGCGACGTCGAGCAGGTCGGCAAGCTGTTCGCCGCCATTGGCCCGCGCTACCAGACCCGTCAGGGCGGCTATATCCGCGTCCTGAAGGCCGGCTTCCGCTACGGCGACAACGCCCCGCTGGCCGTGATCGAGTTCGTCGACCGCGACGTCTCGGCCAAGGGCAAGGATTCGGGCCCGGACTACTCGGCCCAAGCCGAAGACTAATCTTCAGCGCCTGCTGACGGAAAAGGCCCCGGAGCGATCCGGGGCCTTTTTTGCGTTTGGGGTTTGGTTGGCGCGTCGTCGCTCAACAGATCCCGTCATCCCGTAGACAAGCCACGGGATGACGGTGGATAGAGTTGTGCGCTGCCCGAAGCGGACGTTTCGAAGTTCGGCTTAGGGTGGTGAGCGGGCTCTAGGCCCTTCTCCCCTTGCGGGAGAAGGTGGCCTGCGCAGCAGGTCGGATGAGGGGTCTCGCGACCTTTCCGGACAGGGTTTTCGACCCCTCATCCGTCAGCCTTCGGCCGACACCTTCTCCCGCAGGGGGAGAAGGAACTTAGGTCCGCCCAGGGTCGCGAGCCGAACTTGGCTCCAGTGCGACTTTAGGACATTGCAGTCCGCCCAACGCACTGACGCCAGTTGATCAACAGCGGGCCCCCAGCTACTCCCGGGTCAGATCCTGCCGCTGGAACAGCACGATCGCCCCGGCGGTCAGCACCGCGATCCAGCCGATCAGCGCCAGCAGAGCCCAGCCCGCCGGGCCGGCGTCGAGGCCGGCATGCGACGGCGCGCCGACGAAGGCGCGCAGCAGGTCGGCGTCATAGGCGGGGATCAGCAGGGACTTCCAGGTCGGGGTCGGCGCCAGGGTCCCCAGCGTCGACGCCAGGATCGACTCCACGAAGCGCACGATCAGGCAGACGACGACGGCGGCCATCGGCGAGCGGGCCACGACCGCCACACAGGCGGCCAGGGCGACCAGGCTCATGGCCTCCAGCCAGGTGACGAGAAACACCCCGGCCACCTGACCCAAGCCGCTGCCCGTTGCGGACAGCACGATGGCCTTGCTGTTGATCCCGGCGCCGATCACCGCCGCCGCCAGGGTCAGGACCACGGTCAAGACCAGGGTCCACAGCAGGGCCTCGCCGATCACGATCAGCTTGGCGGCCAGCAGGTTCAGGCGGCTGTTGCGCGGCGTGCGCAGCCGCCAGGTCTCCCAGCGATAGTCGCCGGCCAGAACCGAGGCCGCGCCGATCATCAGGAACAGCGCCGCCATCACCGAGGCGCCTTCGCCCAGGGCCTTGAGCACCTGGCCGGTCAGGTCGACGGTGATGCCCGGCATCGGCCGCTTGATCACGCCGCGCAGGAACAGGTCGCCGCCGATATTGAGGAAAAAGCCGACGAGGGGCGCGAACACGAACCCCCAGAACAGGGCGGAACGGTCGCGCAGCAGGCGGAAGCGTTCGGCGGCGATGGCGTCGACCAGCATCAGATCGTTCCCGTCTGGTCTTGGGGCGCCTGGTCTTGAGGCGTCTGTTCAAGGGTTTTCAGATAGACGCCCTCAAGGTCAGCGTCGCGCCAGCGGGCCTCGGTGATCTCGACCCCGGCCTCGACCAGCGATCGGATCAGGGCGGGGGTCTCCTCGCGGCGGATGTGAGCCAGCGCGGCGTCTTCGCCATCGGCCTGACCCTTGTCGCCCAAGGTCGCCAAGACCTGGGCGATCGGGGAGGCGACAATCCGTAGGCGGGCCTGGCCGGCGGTCAGGGCGTCGACCGCGCCCTCGGCGGCGATCTTGCCCCGGGACAGGATCACCACCCGGTCGCAGACGCGCTTGACCTCTTCCAGCTGGTGGCTGGCCAGGATGATGGTCACGCCCTCGCGCTGGGCCAGATCGAGGATCAGGGCGCGGATTTCCTGGATGCCGGCCGGGTCCATGCCGCTGGTCGGCTCGTCCAGGATCACCAGTTCAGGCCGGGTGAAGAAGGCGGCGGCCAGGCCCAGGCGCTGCTTCATGCCGACCGAGAAGCCGCTGGTCGGACGGTCGGCGGCGCCGCCCAGCCCCACGCGCTCCAGCCAGCCGTTGATGTCCGCATCGTGGCAGCCGCTTTCCAGCGCCAGCATTCGCAGGGTGTCGCGGGCGGTCAGATAGGGCGGATAGCGCGGCGTTTCGATCATCGCGCCGATCCGGCGCAGGGCGGCCAGGTCGCCGGCCGGGGCGCCGAACAGCCGCGCGGACCCGCTGGTGGGCCGCACTAGGCCCAGGGCGATGCGGAACAGGGTGCTCTTGCCGGCCCCGTTGGGCCCCAGAACCCCGAACACGCCGCCGGTTGGAACGGCGATAGAAAAGTCGTCGAGCGCGCGAACCGCCCCGTAGGTCTTGGTGAGGCCGGTGGCCTCAAGGGCGATGCTCATGCGGCGTTGGCGTCCATGTCAGGAGAATCCTGTCGATGGCGGCGACTATGAGGTCGCGGTCGGCGCGCGCCAAGTTAAGACGACGTCATGCGTGTCACACGGACGAGACGTCCGGATGGCATCGAGATCGAGTTGTCGGTGAAAGAATTCCCCATGCGTCGTCTGTTGAGCGTCCTGGCCCTCGGCTCGGCCCTGTTGCTGTCCGCCTGCGCCACGCTGGGCGCGGGGCCGCAACCCCCCAAGAGCCGCCTGACGATCCTGGTGTCGATCGACGGGTTCCGGGCCGACTATCTGGAGCGCGGCGACACCCCGACCCTCAACGCCCTGGCCGCCGACGGCGCGCGGGCGGCGATGCGGCCGTCGTTTCCCAGCCTGACCTTTCCCAACCACTACACCCTGATCACCGGCCAGCGGCCCGACCGCAACGGCATCGTCAACAATGTCCTGGAGGACCCGCGCTTTCCCGGCGTGACCTTCAAGATGTCCAACCCCGACGCCGTGACCAACGGCCGCTGGTGGGATCAGGCCCTGCCGTTCTGGGTGTCCGTCGAAAATCAGGGCCAGCACGCGGCGGCGATGTTCTGGCCAGGCTCCGAGGCCCAGATCGCCGGGGTGCGGCCGTCGCGCTGGTCGCCGTTCGATCAGACGATGTCGTCCAAGGATCGCGTCGACCGGCTGCTGTCCTGGCTGGATGATCCCAAGGGGCCGGAACTGCGGTTCTCCACCCTGTATTTCGACGTCGTCGACACCCAGGGCCATCATGAAGGACCGGACTCGCCGCAAGTGCGGGCCGCCGCCACAGAGGTGGATCAGGCCGTGGCCCGTCTGGTCGCCGGATTGAAGGCCCGCGGGCGGTTTGAGACCACCGACATCGTCATCGTCGCCGATCACGGCATGGCCCCGGTGCCAGCGAGCCAGCGCTGGCCGCTGGACGATGTGCTGGATCTGACCAAGGTGCATCTGGTCACGACGGGCGCCGTCGTCGGCCTGACGCCCCTGCCGGGCCAGGAGGCCCAGGTCGAGGCGGCCCTGCTTAAGCCCCTGCCGCACCTGACCTGCTGGAAGAAGGGCCAGATCCCGGAACGCTATCACTATGGCCGCAATCCGCGCGTGCCGGCGATCATCTGCCTTTCGGAGACCGGCTGGTACGTGACCACCCGGGCGATGCTGGCCAAGGCCGCCGAACCCGCGCCCGCCGTCGGCGGCCAGCACGGCTTTGACCCCTATGACCCGACCATGCGGGCGGTGTTCATCGCCCACGGTCCGTCGATCAAGCCGGGTGTGGTGCTGCCGGTGTTCGACAATGTCGACGTCTATCCGCTGCTGGCCCGGATCTCGGGCGTGACGCCCGAAGCGG
>JAHINZ010000266.1 GCA_018895795.1 Alphaproteobacteria bacterium | reverse complement strand
TTCCTGATCGTTTTCGTGTCGGTGATCGGTTCGGCCGCGACCGCGGGCCTGACCGGCGCGACGGTCATGCTGACCCTGACCCTGTCGACGCTGGGCTTGCCGCTGGAAGGCGCGGGCTTGCTGCTGGCCATTGACCCGATCCTCGACATGGGTCGCACGGCCGTGAACGTCGCGGGTCAGGCGCTGGTCCCGACCCTGGTGGCCAAGCGCGAGGGTATTCTCGACCTTGAGGTCTATAACGCCGGTCGCACCCCGGCCGACGCGATGGCCATGGCCGCCGAATAGGCGAGCGCGGTTGCGCCCTTAGCCTTTAGCGGCGAGTTTGCGCTTTTTAGGGGCTCAAAGGGAATCGATGGTGTCGAAGGCGAGTGAAGACGGCCGGTCCGGGCCGAGCCGTCGGTCCGTGCTCGCCGGCGCGTCGGCCTTCGCGGGGTTCGCCGTCGTCGCTCCCAAGCGCGCGGCGGCCAGCGGCTCCGACCGCGTCGAGGCCCTGCTGGCCCAGATGACCCTCGAGGAAAAGGCCGGGCAGCTGAGCTGCTTCGCCGACATGATCCGGCCGCCGATCGCCGACATGAATCCGCTGGTCAATCTCCGCAACGCCCAGACCCTGCTGGCCGAGATCCACGCCGGGCGCATCGGCGTGCTGATGAACGGCGTCGGCACGGCGGGCGCGCTGGAGGCCCAGAAGGCGGCGGTGGAGGGCTCGCGCCTGAAGATTCCGCTGCTGTTCGCCGCCGACATCGTCCACGGTTTTCGCACGGTGTTCCCGATCCCGCTGGCGGAGTCGGGCAGTTTCGATCCGCGCCTGGCCGAGCGCACCGCCCACGGGGCGGCCTCGGAAGCCAGCGCGTCGGGTCTGCACTGGACCTTCGCCCCGATGGTCGATGTGGCGCGCGATCAGCGCTGGGGCCGGGTGGCCGAGGGCGCCGGCGAGGACGTCTATCTGGGCGAGGTGATGGCCGCCGCCCGGGTGCGCGGCTTCCAGGGCAAGGACCTGAAGGCCGAGGACAGCATGCTGGCCACACCCAAGCACTTCGCCGCCTATGGCGCGGTGACGGCGGGGTTGGACTATAATTCGGTCGAGATTTCCGAAGCGACCCTGCGGGAGGTGCACCTGCCGCCGTTCCAGGCCGCGTTCGCCGCCGGGGCCCTGACCACGATGTCGGCCTTCAATGACATCAACGGCGTGCCCGCCACCGCCAACAAGCGCCTTCTGACCGACATCCTTCGCGGCGAGTGGGGCTTCAAGGGCGTGGTGATTTCCGATTACACCGCCGACCAGGAACTGGTCGCCCATGGCTACGCCCATGATGATCGCGACGCGGCGCGCCTGGCCATCCTGGCCGGCGTCGACATCAGCATGCAGAGCGGCCTCTATCTGCGCTATCTTCCGGAGCTGACCGCCGCGGGCGCGGTGCCGATGGCGGTGGTCGACGCCTCGGTGCGCCGGGTTCTGGCGCTCAAGGAAGCCATCGGGCTCTTCGACAACCCCTATCGCTCGATCAACGCCAAGGTCGAAGCGATGCGCACGGCCACGCCGACCTTGCGTCAACTGAGCCGCGAGGCCGGCGGGCGCTCGATCGTGCTGCTGCGCAATGAAGGCGCGATTCTGCCCTTGCCGACCGCCGGCAAGCGTCTGGCCCTGATCGGTCCGTTCGCCGAGGACCGTGACAATGTGCTGGGCGCCTGGGGCGGGTTCTTCGCCGATCGAAGCCTGAACGTCGACCTGGCCAGCGGCGTCCGGAGCGCCCTGGCCGATCCGGGCGCCCTGATCGTCGAGCGGGGCTGCGAGGTTGAGACCACCCTGGCCGGCGGCTTTGAGCGGGCCGTGGCGGCCGCCCAGGCCGCCGACATCGTCCTGTTGGCCATCGGCGAGAGCCAGGACATGACCGGCGAGGCCAAGTCGCGCACCGACATTCGCATTCCCGCGGTGCAACAGCGTCTGGCCGAGGCGATCGCCGCCACCGGCAAGCCGGTCGTCGTGCTGCTGCGTCACGGCCGCGCCATCGCCCTCGAAGGCGTGGTTCGCGACGCCCGCGCCATCCTGGCGACCTGGTTCCTGGGCAGCGAGATGGGTAACGCCGTGGCCGATGTCCTGTTCGGGACGGTCAATCCCTCGGCGCGTCTGCCGGTCAGCTTCCCCCAGGAGAGCGGCCAGGAGCCGTTCTTCTACAATGGCCGCACGACTGGGCGCCCCGCGCCGCTTGATCCCAACAGCCAGGAATACAAGTCGCGCTGGCGGTCGATCCGCAACGAGGCGCTCTATCCGTTCGGCTTCGGGCTGGGCTATGCCAGCTTCGCGCTCAGCGATTTGAAGCTCAGCGACGCGCGCCTGGGGTGGAACGACACCCTGCGCATCACCGCCAAGCTGACCAATACTGGCCAGACGCACGGCGAGCATGTCGTCCAGCTTTACATCCACGACCGCGTCGCCAGCCGCACTCGCCCTGTGCGCGAGCTCAAGGGCTTCCAGCGCGTCTCGCTCGCGCCGGGAGCCAGTCATGATGTGCGGTTTGAACTGCGACGCGAGAACCTGATGTTCATCGGCGGCGACGATCGCTGGCTCGCCGAGCCGGGGATGTTCGACGTCTGGGTAGCCAATTCGTCGATCGACGGTTTGGTGGGGCAGTTCGAGCTTCTGGCGGGTTAGGGGCGAGGCGGTCGACCAGCCCGCGGCGCCGTGGCCGCCGTGTCGGTCGGCCTTGATTGGTCTGTTCACGGCCAGAATTTCGCCCAGGTCTCAACGGGCGCCGCGAATCAGGCGTTTACCTTAACGCCTGTTCTGGGCCGCTCCGACGGGTGGCTTCGGCGTGGGCATTGCGGGGTTGCAACCCACAATGCGGGGAGGGCGGCCGGTTCCGCCCCGCGCCATGTCGCAGAATATAGTCCCTGAGTTACAATGGTTTAAATCTTGGCCATTCGCAATTTTCACGGTTCTGGCCGAAGCGTTGCTGCGGCGGCAGGGCTGCGGCCGCATGCCCCGTTGAAACCTCTTGGAAAGAAAATAAGGTTACCGGAATTCTACCCTTGGTGGGTCTGAGTCGGCGCACGCGTACGTAGAGCGCAACTGCAAAAAAGTTCAGAGTGCGTGCGCCCCGCACGGACCCCGGATAGGACACTTGAATGTCGATCTCGAGCCTCTCAGCCGCTCAAATCTCGGCCCTTCCGGCCACCGCGATCCAGGCGCTCACGACGACCGACATTCGGGCGCTCAGCGCCTCCCAGATCGGGGCGATCAACGCCAGCGGCATTGAGGTCCTCGCCGATACCCAGGTCGCGGCGCTCAGCGCGACCCAGATCAAGGCGCTGACGACCACCCAGATCCCGAAGTTCGCGCCCAACGTGGTCTTCGACGTCAGCCAACTGACCACGCTCAGCGGCCAGCAGGTTTCGGCCCTGACCTCCACCCAGCTGGCGTCGCTGGACACCTCCCACATCGGCGCCCTCAGCGCGGCGCAGGTCGGGGTTCTGTCCGCCACCAACTTCTCGGGCCTGGTCGATACCCAGATCGCGGCCTTGACGACAACCCAGATCAAGGGCGTCACCGCCACCCAGCTCAAGAGCTTGACGGCGACCGACCTTGGCGAGCTGGCCAACACCCAGGTCGCG
>JAHINZ010000265.1 GCA_018895795.1 Alphaproteobacteria bacterium | reverse complement strand
GCCCATATGAAGGCCATCGGCCATCCGATCCTGGGCGACCCCAAGTACAGCGACGACAAGTCCGCGCCGCTGTCGGAGGGTCTGAAGCTGCAACTGCACGCCCGCTCGGTGATGCTGCCGCACCCGTCGGTGGGGATGCTGTACATCGAGGCGCCGCTCAGCCCTGAACTGAAGGCCGGCTTCTCGAAGTTCGGCTTTTCGGAAGACGAGGCCGATCAGGATCCGTTCGCCCGGCGGCAGATCAAGCGCCGATGAGCCAAGAGGTCGTTCGGCAAGCCTGGTCCCTGCTGGATCAGGGCCGCGCGGCCGACGCGGCCGACCTGACCCGGCCCCATGCCGAGGCGGCGACGGCCGGCGCTTCGGTGCTGATCGTCCACGCGGCGGCGCTGAAGGGGATCGAGCGGCACGACGCGGCCCTGGCGTTCAATCGCCGGTCCGTCGTGGCGACGCCCGGCGACAAGATCGCCTGGTACAACCTGGCCGCCACCCTGGGCGACCTGGCCTTGGCCGACGAGGGCGAGACGGCGATCCGCAAGGCGATCGCCCTGGGCCTGGACGCGCCCGAGGCCTGGCTGGTGCTGGGCCGGGCGCTGCAGGGCCAGAGCCTCTATGACGCGGCCGAGGCGGCGTTCGCGGCCGCCATCGCCCGCCGCGACGCCTATGCCGACGCCCACCGCAACCTGGCCCAACTGCGCTGGATGCGGTCAGGCGATCTGAGCCACGCTCTTGAGCCGCTGCGCGCATCGCTGGCCCGAAACCCCACCGACGGCGCCTTGATCGTGATCCAGAGCACGGTCGAGGAGTTCGCCGGCGACAAGGCGGCGGCCTTCGCCACCCTGACCGACGCCCTGGCGCGCCGGCCGGACGACGGGCAGCTGTTGCTGGCTGCCGCGCACATGGCCGGCGAGGTGGGGCAGGTCGCGGCGATGCTGGACCACGCCCAGGCCGTCGAACGCCTGGCGCCGCAATACCCGCCGGTCCTGGCGGCCCTGTGCGAAGCCCATCTGGCGTCGGGCGACGCCGTCGCGGCCCTGGCCGTGGCCGAGCGCCTGCGCGCCGTCGCGCCGCTGGACCAATATGGTCTGGCCCTGCAATCCACCGCCTGGCGGCTCACCGACGATCCGCGTCGCGCCTCGGCGGAGGACTATCGCGCGCTGGTGCGCGCCTACACCCTGCCGACGCCCGAGGGGTGGAACAGCCTGGAGGCCTATCTGGACGCCCTGCGAGCCCGGCTGGCCCAGCGTCATGATCTGAAGACCCATCCGCTGCAGCAGTCCCTGCGCGGCGGCAGCCAGGCGCCGTCGCTGCACCAGTCGCCCGATCCGCTGTTCCAGGCCTTCTTCGCCCAGGCGCGCAAGGTCGTGAGCCAATACATCGCCGATATCGGGCCCGGGGATGACCCGCTGCGCGGCCGGGCGACCGGAGACTTCCGCGTCAGCGGCGGCTGGTCGGTGCGGCTTAGCCCCAACGGCTTCCATGCCGACCACGTGCATCCGCAGGGCTGGATCTCGTCGGCCTTCTATCTCGACCTGCCCCGCGGCGTGGCCGACGAAGAGGGGCGCGAGGGCTGGATCAAGTTCGGCCAGCCCGGCTGCGTAACGCGGCCGATCCTGGAGGCCGAGCACGCGGTGCGGCCCGAGCCGGGGATGCTGGTGCTGTTCCCGTCCTCCATGTGGCACGGCACCCGGCCGTTCACCTCGCCCGAGCATCGCCTGACCATGGCCTTTGACGTGGTCCCTCAGTAGGTCCGCGCTCCTCGGCGAGAGCCGGCGGCCAAACCCGGCTCCCGGCGCTGGGAGCGGACGTCGCGATCGGCTGTTCGGGGTGGCAAGTCGGATATCTCCTCCAGCAACAAAAACTTGTCATCCCGGCCGTAGCGTAGCGAAGCGCCGGGACCCAGGGGCGACCGCATTGTGGCGGCCCCTGGCGCCCTCAGGGCTACGCCACCCCGAATGACCGGTTGGGGCGACAGCCTGTCAGCAATTCAAGGTCTCGTAGAGATCTAGCCACTGCGGATTTTCGGCCTCGATCAGCTGAAGCTTCCAAGCCCGTCGCCATCGCTTG
>JAHINZ010000264.1 GCA_018895795.1 Alphaproteobacteria bacterium | reverse complement strand
CCGCCCTGAACGGCAAGCTGGGCTATGACGCCTGCGCCAAGATCGCCAAGACCGCGCACAAGAACGGCACCACCCTGCGCGAGGAGGCCGTCGGCGGCGGCTACCTGACCAACGAAGAGTTCGACCAGTATGTGCGGCCCGAGAACATGATCTCGCCGGGCTGACTTGCTCCAGCTCGTCAGGATCTTTGACGACCTGCCGGAGGACTTCGACGACCTCGTCGCGGAGGCCTCCGGCGAAGGCGTGCGCAACATGGCCCTGCTGGCCGAGGGCTGGAGGTCCGGCGCCCGCTTCCAGGACGACGGCGAGGTCTTGTTCGCCGCGTTGCTGGCCGGGACGCTTGCCGGCCTTGGCGGGATGTCGGTCGAGGCCAGCGCGAGCGAACCCGCCCGCCGTCTGCGCCGCGTCTATGTCTCACCCCGGTTCCGCCGGCGAGGCGTCGCCACCGCCCTCGCCTCCGCCCTGATCCACGAAGGCTTCGACAGCGTCGGCCTGCTGACCGTCAACGCCGCCGCTTCACCGGCCGCTGGACCGTTCTGGGAAGCGCAAGGATTCGTGGCCGATACGACCGGCCCCTGGACCCACGTCCTGCGCCGAAGCATTCCAGTCGGATGACCTTCGACGTCAAAAGCCGCACGCGCCTGCTGATCGCCGCGATCTATGCCCCGTTCGGCGCTTTGCATGTCGTCGGCAGTCACGGTTTCCTGGCGATCATGCCGCCGATGATCCCGTTTCCGCGCGAGGTGGTGATCTTCACGGGCCTCTGCGAAATCGCCGGCGCGGTGGGGTTGCTGGTCCCGCGAACACGACGGCTGGCGGGGATCATGCTGGCGCTCTACGCCCTGTGCGTCTGGCCGGCCAATCTCTACCACGCGTTCAGCGGCGTCGCGGTCCCGCCCTTGCCCAGTTCGTGGTGGTATCACGGCCCGCGTCTGCTGCTGCAGCCCGTGCTTATCTGGGCCCCGCTGTGGGCCGCAGGCGTGATCGGCTGGCCGTTTCGCCCATCACGATAGACTAGGCCTTTCAGTTGCAATCATCACCAGATGTGCAATCTTGACGTGAACATATCAGGAACACAGCTATGGTGTCGCTGGACCGTCCCTACTGGATCGAAGCCCGCATTGAACCGCGGGAAGGTTGGGACGCCGAGACCTATCCCTTCAACCTGCCGGTGCTGCGCGGCCTGGACAGCCTGAAGTTCCATCCCCGCGTCACCTTTCTGGTCGGCGAGAACGGCTCGGGCAAGTCGACCCTGATCGAGGCCCTGGCCGTGGCCTGGGGGTTCAACGCCGAAGGCGGGTCACGGAATTTCAAGTTCAGCAGCCGCGCCTCGCACTCGGCCTTGCATAGCCATCTGCGGTGCGTGCGATCGACCACCCGGCCCCACGACGGCTTCTTCCTGCGGGCCGAGAGCTTTTTCAACGTCCAGACCGAGATCGAGCGCCTGGACAGCGAGCCCGGCCCCGGCGGTCCGCCCATTCACCGGGCCTATGGCGACCGCCCGCTGCACGAGCAGTCGCATGGCGAGGCCTTCTTCGCCCTGTTCGACAACCGCTTCCGTGGCGATGGTCTCTATATCCTCGACGAGCCCGAGGCGGCGCTTTCGCCCAGCCGGCAGCTGTCGTTCCTGGCCAAGCTGCATCAGTTGGTCCTGGCCCGCTCGCAGCTGATCATCGCCACCCATTCGCCGATCATCCTCGGGTATCCGGACGCCTGGATCTATGAGACCTCCGAGCGCGGCCTGGAGCGGGTAGACTATGAAGACCTCGACCACGTCACGGTGACCCGCGCCTTCCTCAATCGCCGCCAGACCTTCCTGGACGTGCTGCTGTCGGAGGATGACGAGGAATGATAATCTCCCAGCCCATGGACGCACCCGCCCCCCCCGCTGGCAGCGACATCGACCCTGAGCTGGTGGCCCAGGCCGCGCGGCTGGGCATTTCGATCGCCGGCCTGAGCGAAACCCAGCTTCGCCTGCATCTCCAGAAGGTCGATCCGGCCGGCGCCGAGGAACGCGCCCGACGCTGGGCCGAAGAGAACGCCGAGGCCATCGCCGACCATAACGCCCGCATCGGCCGACGTGGACTGATCTCGGACCACTTCAGAAAGTGGTGAGGTGCGGCAGTTCGACGCCTTTGTGAATCCGTCGATCGAAAGCCGGGGAGTCGCGCCATTCCTCGTGGCGCTCTCTTCGCATCACCTCTTGGGGCTTCAGGAGGTCATCGTCGCCCCGGCGGTCAATGATGCGCAGCGGCAAGTCAACGGCCTCGAGATCAGCGTGGAAATCGAGGGCCAAGCCTTGGTGTTGATCATCAGTGAGCTCTTCAGCGTCACGGCAGGCGCGCTGCGACAGCGAGCGGCCAACCTCGCCGCCCACGAAGACGAGATCCGCCGCGCCCTCGACCGCCTGTTCACCGGGTTCTGAAACCTAGAGCAAGGCGCGCGCAATCGGACTCCCGCGCCTTGCTCGAGGTTTTTGTCTTCGCATCGTTTTGGCGAAAAGCCGGCGTCCACTTTTCCGCCTGATGCTCTAGCGGCGAACCACCACCACCTCGCGGCCGATCGGCGCCAGGGCGATGATCGCCAGCTGGAAATCCTTGATGGCGAAGGGGATGCCGATGATCGTCACCGCTTCGGCGGCGGCGATCAGCAGGTGGCTCAGCGCGATGTACCAGCCGCCGAGGATGAACCAGATCACGTTGAGCAAGAAGCCCAGCGGCCCGGTGCCCAGGTCGTGCTTGCCGGTGACGATCTCGCGGCTGACGATTTCCTTGCCGAACGGCCAGAAGGCGAAGCCGGCGATGCGCCAGGCCGCGGCCGTATAGGGCAAACCGACGATGGTGATCGCGAGAACCGCTCCGGCCAACAGCCACAGCAGGCCGGAGATCCAGCCACCCATGATGAACCACAGGATGTTCAAAAGCAGTCGGATCATCGCGTCTTTCCCCTAAGGCCAGCCCCAGACGTGGCCATGATCATGGTGATTGTCGAGGCCGCGCGTTCCGCGTTACGGCGAATTCACCCGCCGGCCTATTTGATCCACTGCCACCGACGGGCCCACTGGCCGCGCGCGACGCCGTTCAGGGCCAGCAGATAGAGGCCGGCATAGATCACCGTGCCCAAGCCGATCACGGTCCAGGTCCAGGGACCCGGCATGCTGAGAGTCGGGGCGGTCGTCACCCAGTCATGGGGCGGCGAACTGAATTCCAGCCACAGCCCCCCGACCCAGGCCGACGCGCAGATGGCGACGATCGGATAGCGCAGCAGCGGGCTGCGCTGGATCAGCAGCCACGCCAGAACCAGGGACGCGCCGGTGAAGGCGGCCAGCCCCGCGGCCCAGGGCTGCCAGGGTCCGGCCACGGCCCTCGCCGCCCGCAGCCCCGCCCAAAGCGGCGCCCACAGAACGGGCCCAAACAGCAGTACGATCAGAATGAATCCGACCAGCACGGCCACGCCGCCGCCGATCACCTTGCCCGCGGTCTCGCCGGCGCGATGGGCGCGAATATTGGGGTCGCCCCCGGGATTTTCGGGGGTCGAGATCATGCGCGGCGGCTGACGGCGAAGTCGGCCAGGCTTTCGAGGGCCGAACGCCACTCGTTGTCCGGGAAGCTCGCCAGGGCCAGCTTGGCCTTGTCGGCATAGTCGGCGGCCAGATCGAGCGTGGCGTCCAGGGCCCCCGAACCGATGATCAGCTCGCGGGCGCGACGGAAGTCGGCCTCGGTCTGTTCGCGGCGGCCGATGGCCCGCTCCCAGAACTCAGCCTCGCGGGGACCGGAACGGGCAATGGCCAACAGCAGCGGCAGGGTGGCCTTGCCTTCGCGGAAATCGTCGCCGGCGTTCTTGCCCAGGGTTTCGGTGACGCCGCCATAGTCGAGGGCGTCGTCGGCCAGCTGGAAGGCCAGGCCCAGGTTCAGGCCGTAGGCGCGCAGGGCGTCGGACCGGGTCTTGTCGACCCCGGCCGAAACACCGCCCGCCTCTGAAGCGGCGGCGAACAGTTCGGCGGTCTTGGCGGCGATGATGTCCAGATAGATCGCCTGGGAGAGATTGAGGTCGTGGCTGCGGGTCAGTTGCAGCACTTCGCCCTCGGCGATCACGCGGCTGGCGCGCGCCAGGATCTCCAGCGCCTTGATCGAGCCGGTTTCGACCATCAGTTCGAAGGCGCGGGCGAACAGGAAGTCGCCGACCAGGACACTCTGCGCCGCGCCCCAGATCAGGTGGGCCGCGACCTTGCCGCGGCGCAGCTGGCTGCCGTCGACCACGTCGTCATGCAGCAGGGTGGCGGTGTGAATGAATTCGACCGAAGCGGCCAGCTTCAGGCAGGCGTCGTTGTCGGACCCGGCCAGACGCGCGGCGGCCACGGTCAGCAACGGGCGCAGGCGCTTGCCGCCGGCGGCGATCAGATGCTCAGCCAGGGCCGGGATGACCGGCACATCGCTTTGCATGCGTTCGGTGATCAGGCGGTTGACCCCGTCCATATCGACGGCGGCCAGACGTGCTAAACGATCCACCGATCCCGGCTCTCGGGCGAGGGTCGCTGCAACTGCGTCCAAGACCATACTCTCCTTGACCGACGCCTGAGGGCGGCCGGGGCTTGCATCCGCCACAGCAGGATCAGCCGTTGCGAGGGACAATGGTGGCGGGATAGGTCACGGTCAAGGCAAGCACAAGGCTTGATACGTTGGACGATACTCAAGTGACCGAAGATCGTGTGCTGAACGGCCGCATTCGCCTGCGCCAGACGGTCGGCGGATACCGCGCGGGCCTGGACGCGGCCCTGCTGGCGGCGGCCTGCGACTCAGGCCCGGGCGAGCGCGTGATCGAGGCGGGATGCGGCGTCGGCGGCGCCTTGCTGGCCGCCGCCGCGCGCTGTCCCGGGACGCGATTCCACGGCGTGGAACGCGATCCTGAAGCCGCGGCGCTGGCGCGGGAGAACGTGGCGCTCAACGCCCTGTCCGACCGCGTCGAGATCACCACCGGCGACATCGAGGCGGGCTTTCGCGCTCTGGACCTGCCGGTGTTCGACGCGGCGATCAGCAATCCGCCGTTTTTCGACGATCCGGGCGCCCTGCGCGCGCCGGCGGCGGCCAAGACCGGGGCCTGGATGGCCGACGGCGGTCTGGCGGCCTGGACGGGGTTCCTGCTCAAGGCGGTGCGCGAGGGCGGCTCGATCACGATGATCCACCGCGCCGATCGCCTGGCCGACATCCTGGCCCTGCTGGCCCCCAAGGCCGGGTCATTCAAGATCCGCCCGATCCAGCCCTTCGCCGACGCCCCGGCCAAGCGGGTGATCGTGCGGGCGATCAAGACCGGCAAGGCCCCGCTGGCGCTGTTGCCGGCCCTGGTGCTGCACGATCGGGACGGCGGACAGCACTCGGCGACGGCCGAGGCGATTCTACGGGGTGAGGCGGGGCTGGGGTGGTGACCACTTGCCCCCTCCGCGCCTGCGGCGCTCCTCCCCCGGAGGAGGAGGATGAGATCAGCGCGGCTTCGTCTTCCCCCTCCGGGGGAGGACGGCTGCGAGGCAGCCAGGAGGGGGCGAGCCCTCGCCCTACTCGGCGTAGAGCCGCAAGGCCTCAAGACACAGCTCCAACCCCGTCAGGTCATGCAGCGGGTCGGCGGTGACGATCACGAACAGGCGCCGCGCCTCGGCCCACAGCATGACGGTCTCGGGCAGGCCGTAGTTCTCGATCAGGCAGCCCTCGCCGTCGCGCCAGACGCCCGCCGCGTCGCGCTGGGCGCCGACAAACGAGTCCACCCGGTCGACATATTCGGCCTGGGTTTCGTCCGAGACGTTCAGATAGGCGAAGATCGGCCGTCCCAGCCCCGCCAGCACGCCGGCCTCGAACGCCGCCCCGGTATCGCACGACGGTCCGCGCCAGGGCGTCAGATTGACCACGCCGGCGTCGGCCTGACGCAATCGCGCCATCCGATCAGCATAGAGTTCCCGGGCTTCAAGCTCGGAGCCCACCTCCGAGTTTGCAGGCAGGGGATCGGGGGTCAGGCCGGTGAACCCGGCATCGATACAATGGGCGCGCTGACGGGCCGCCTGGGCGACGGAATCGGGGAGCCAGACATCAGGGCCGGCCAGCCATATGGAACGCACGGGACGCATGCGCCTTAGAGGTTGGTCCCGGGGGGTCCTGTCAATCACTGTTAAGAGCCGCGATGCCGCAAATCCTTCGAAGAACCCTGCTGACCGTTCCCTTCGCCCTGGCGGCCGGGACAGCGCGCGCCGCCGCCGTGGCGCCGTGGCGAGCCTATGAGCGACGCCTGCGCGCCGGCCTCTCCGATGCGGCGGGCGGCGCCTTCGACGAAGATTTCGAAGACACCCTGCTGGACCTCAACAATCTCATGCGCGATCGCCAGGGCCTGGACGTGCTGAGGTCCGATCCGGGCCTGGTCCTGGCGGCCCGGGCTCACGCCGCCGACATGGCCGTCACCGGCCTCTTCGACCACGCCACCGCCGACGGCTTCACCCCGGCGGGACGGGTGGGCCTGCTGGCCCGCGACCTGGTCGGCGCGCCGGGCGAGAACATCGCCATGCGCCTTAATGCGTCGGGTCCCGTCCGCTCCGACCAGATCATGAACCAGTGGCGCGACAGCCCCGGCCACCGCGCCAACCTGCTGGCTCCCGGCTTCACCCATGTCGGCTATGGGGTGCTGCGCCAGGGGCCACGGGTGATCGCCGTAGGCGCCTATGCCGAGGTCGCGGCGCGCCTGGAGCGGCCGGTGCCCCTTCGGGT
>JAHINZ010000263.1 GCA_018895795.1 Alphaproteobacteria bacterium | reverse complement strand
GGAGGATCTTTGTTTGTTAGGCGGCCCACTCCGCCAGAACATCGGCGTCTTCTTCCGCGCCCCGCAACCCCGCCGCCCGCGCCGGCGCCAGCCGCCGCGCCGCCCACACCGCCGCCCCGCGCACCACCGGGGCCGGATCACGCAGCAAAGGCTCGACCACGGCCATCAGCGCCGCGTCGCCGCTGTTGCCGATGGCGTAGAGCACGTTGCGCACGAAGCGGTCCCGCCCGATGCGCTTGATCGGATTCTTCGAGAACAGCGCCCGGAACGCCGGATCGTCCAGAACCGCCAGCTCGGCCAGCCCCGGCGCCTTCAGCGTCTCGCGGGCCTGGAAGGCCGCCTCGCTGGAGACCTGGGCGAACTTGTTCCACGGGCACACGGCCAGGCAGTCGTCGCAGCCATAGATGCGGTTGCCCAGGGCAGGCCGGAACTCCGCCGGGATCGGGCCCGCCAGTTCGATGGTCAGGTAGGAGATGCAGCGCCGCGCATCCAGCCGGTGGGGCGCGGGGAAGGCCTTGGTCGGGCAGATGTCGAGGCAGGCCGAGCACGAGCCGCAGTGATCGACCTCGGGCGGGTCGGGCGGCAGGTCCAGCGTCGTCAGCACCGAACCCAGGAACAGCCACGAGCCGTAGGGCCGCGAGACCAGATTGGTGTGCTTGCCCTGCCAGCCCAGCCCGGCGCGCTGGGCCAGCGGCTTTTCCATCAGCGGGGCGGTGTCGACAAACACCTTCACCTCCTGGCCGAAGCGTCGGTGCATCCAGCCGGCCAGAAGCTTGAGTCGTTTCTTGACCACCTCGTGATAGTCGTCGCCCTGGGCATAGACCGAGATCGCCGCGCGATCGGGATGCTCCAGGGCGCTTAGAGGATCGTGCTCGGGACCGTAGTTGAGGCCCAGCACCACGGCCGATCGGGCGTCGGTCCACATGGCGGTGGGGTGGCGGCGACGCTCCAGCGTGTCTTCCATCCAGCCCATCTCGCCATGCAAGCCCTCGGCGACGAAGTCGGCCAGCCAGGCGCCGTTGGGCCAGGCGGCGGCCGCGTCGGCGAACCCACAGGCGTGGAAGCCCAGCCGCAGGGCCTCGGCGCGGATCTCGTCCTTCAGGGCTTGGTTCGGGTGACTAGAAGTCGAGGTCGTCATAATGCGCGGCCGGCGCGAGGCCGGGCCAGCGATCGGCCAGGATGGACCTGAAGCAGGGCCTCGATTTGAGCTTCATGTACCAGGTCTTGGCGGTCGGGAAGTCCTGCCAGGGCACATCGCCGAAATAGTCGATCACCGACAGGTGGGCGGCGGCGGCGAAATCGGCCAGGCTCATGCGGCGGCCGGCCAGCCAGTCGCGGGTCTGCAACAGGCCGTCGACATAGCCCATGTGGGCCCGCAGGGCCTCGCGGCCGCGCCGCAGGGCCGCCAGATCCGGCGCGCCAAGCCGCAGCAGGCGCTTTTCCATCTTCTCGTGCAGCAGGAAGCCGTTGACCTCGTTGTCGAACTTGCGGTCGAACCATTGCAGCAGACGGCGGGCCTCGGCGCGCTCGCCGGCGTCGCGGCCCAGCAGGGCCGGCTCGGGTTCGTTCTCCTCGATGTGCTCGAGGATGGCGCGAGTCTCGCAGATCACCGTCTTGCGCTCGTGGCGGATCTCGACCAGCACCGGCGTCACGCCCGAAGGGTTGAGGGCCAGGAAATCAGGCGCGGCTTCCCAATAGCGGACCTGGACCTCGCTGAAGGCCAGTCGCTTTTCACCCAAGGCCAGACGCACCTGCCGCGAGGCGGGGTCCAGGGGGAAATGATGAAGGGTGCGATCGACGCTCATGCCCACACGTGTTCAGGCTGCATCAAAAGAGCGATGCGCCGGTTTGCTTAACAACAGATTGCTGAACACTGTTAACCCAAGCAACGCGGGCGTTTGCGCGACATTTTGTTGCGGTGAAGCTTAGGAGTTCGCGTTCATTCGGCCGATCAGGGCGGTGGTGCTCTGACCCGCCTTGAGGTCGGCCAACACCACCTTGCCGCCATAGGCCAGCACCACATCCGAGCCGACCACGGTCTCGACGGTATAGTCGGCGCCCTTGACCAGCACGTCGGGGCGGAAGGCCTGGATCAGGTCCAGCGGGGTGTCCTGGTCGAACAGCACCACCAGGTCCACCGACGACAGCGAGGCCAGCACCGTGGCGCGGCCATGCTCCTTTTGAACGGGCCGGGTCGGGCCTTTGAGCTTGGACACCGAGGCGTCGGTGTTGAGGCCGACGATCAGCCGGTCGCAGGTCGCCTTGGCCTGGGACAGCAGCGAGATGTGGCCGGGGTGCAGCAAGTCAAAACAGCCGTTGGTGAAGCCCACGGTCTGGCCGCGCGCCCGCCAGCCGGCGACGATGTCGCGGGCCGTGTCCAGGTCGGCGATCTTGATCTCGGCCGGTTCGCCGGCGGCCGAACGGGCCAGGGCGGTCAGTTCGGCGGCGGTGACCACATCGGTGCCCAGCTTGGCGACGACCAGGCCGGCGGCCAGATTGGCCAGGCGGGCGGCGTCGGTCAGGCCGGCGCCGGCCGCGACCGCCAGGGCCAGGGTGGCGGCCACGGTGTCGCCGGCCCCGGAGACGTCGAACACCTCGACGGCGGTGGCCGGCAGGTGAACCGTGGGCTGGCCGCGGGCGCTCAGCGTCATGCCGGCTCCGCCGCGGGTGATCAGGGCGGCGTCCAGGCCCGGGGCCATGGCCAGGATCGCGGCGCCGGCCGCTTCGGAGGCTTCGTCGCTGTCCTCGGTGACGCCGGTGGCCTCGGCGGCCTCCTTGCGGTTGGGCTTGACCAGGGTGGCGCCGTCATAGCGGGCCAGGTCGCGGCTCTTGGGATCGACGATCACCGGCTTGCCGGCCGCCCGGGCGGCGTCGATCGCGCCGCGCACCACCGCGTCGGTCAGCACGCCCTTGGCGTAGTCGGACAGCACCACGACATCGGCGGCGGCCAGGCGTTGGGCGAAGGCGGCCAGCAGAACGCCGGCCTCGCCGGGTCCGCGATCCTCGCGGTCGACCCGCAGCATCTGGTGCGAGCCGGAGATGTAGCGGACCTTTTCCGTGGTGCGGCGGGCGGGGGCGGTGATCAGCCGCGCTTCCAGGCCGGCCTCGTCGCCGATCAGGGCGGTCAGGGCGCGGCCGGCCTCGTCATCGCCGATCAGCCCGATCAAAACCGCCTTGCCGCCCAGGGCCGCGACATTGCGGGCGACATTGCCGGCCCCGCCCAGCATGGCGGTCTCGCGCTCGACGGCGATCACCGGCACCGGCGCCTCGGGCGAGATGCGGTCGACCGCCCCATAGATGAAGCGGTCCAGCATCACGTCGCCCAGCACCAGAACGGTCTTGCCGGCAAAGGCGTGGGGCAGTTGGGCCAGGGTGTCGTTCATGCGGTTCGTCTTCGGCGCGAGAGGGGCTCTGCCGCTATTGGCCTGCTCGCGGGGCTCCGGGCAAGCCCCTCAGCCGTGATGGCTTTCCGCGAACAGCCCGCCATGGCTCTCGGCCTGGCCGCGCGGATCGGGGTGGATGATGATGTCGGCGGCGGGGAAGGCGGCCAGCAGACGGTTCTCGGCGGCCACCATGATGGCGTGGGCTTCGGCCAGCGAGATGCCCGCCTCCAGATCGGCGTGCATCTGCATGTGGACGTAGGGGCCCGAGGCCCGGGTGCGCAGCTGGTGCACGCCCAGCAGGCGCGGATCCTCGCTGGCCAGGGCGACGATGCGCTTGCGATCCTCGTCGGGCAGCTCGCGATCCATCAGCTGGTGCGAGGCCTCGCGGAACACGCCGATCGCCCCCCAGATCAGCCACAGGGCCACGATCAGGCCGGCGGCGGCGTCGATCCACGGCAGGCCCAGCCAGGCCGCCGCGCCGATGCCCAGCAGGGCGACGGCGTTGGAGCCCAGATCGGCGGCATAGTGGGCTCGGTCGCCCGACACGGCGATGGAGCCGGTGGAGTTCAGCACCTTGGACTGGGCGATGATCAGGCCCAGGGTCAAGACGATCGAGACCACCATCACCGCCATGGCGATCAGGCCCTGCTCGACGGGGCGCGGATGCAGCATGGCGCGGATGGCTTCCTGGCCGATCAGGGCGCCCGACGCAAAGACCAACCCGCCCTGGGTCAGGCTCGAAAACGCCTCGGCCTTGCCGTGGCCGAAGCGGTGCTCGGCGTCCGGCGGCTCGGCCGCGTAACGCACGGCGTAGAAGGTGATCAGCGAGGCCACCAGGTCCAGGCCCGAATCCGACAGCGAGGCCAGCATGGCCACCGAGCCGCTGGCCAGCCAGGCCAAGGTCTTGACGATGATCAGCACCGTCGCGACGGCCACCGACAGGGCGGTCACGCGGCGGGTCAGGGCCAGGGTTTCGGGCGACAGGGACGAGAGCGATGACATGGCGCTTCCATATCAAGCGATGCGGCCGCGCCCCAGCGAGAACGACTCGCGTTTCCCATCCACGTCATCCCCCGGCTTGTCCGGAGGACCCAAGCGACGGGCCAGGATCGAACCTGGTCCGCTCGGCTTGGGTCCCCCGCATGAAGCGGGGGATGACGAAAGGGGGTTGTTAGGCCGCCTGTCGCACGCCGGGCCCCACATAGACCGATTGCGGCCGGATCAGCTTGCCGCCGGCCAGCTGCTCGCGGGCGTGGGCGATCCAGCCGGCCGCGCGGCCCATGGCGAACACGCCGGTGAAACTGGCCGGCGGCAGGCCCAGGGCCTCCAGCAACAGCGCGGTGTAGAACTCGACATTGGTGTCCAGCGGCCGGTCGGGCCTGTGTTCGCGCAGGATGGCCAGGGCCGCCTGCTCGACGGCTTCGGCGAAGGCGACACGGCCGGGCAGGGTCTTGGACGCGCCCGCCAGCCGGCGCAGGGCGGCCTTCAGGGCGTCGGCGCGCGGATCGCGGACCCGATAGATGCGGTGGCCAAAGCCCATCAGCCGATCGCCGCGCGCCAGGGCCGCCTCGATCCACGGCCGGGCGTTGTCGGGCGTCCCAATGGCGTCGAGCATGTCGATCACCGGCCCCGGCGCGCCGCCGTGCAGCGGACCTTTCAGGGCCGAGAGCCCGCCCAGCACCGCCGAGGTCAGGCCCGCGCGGGTGGAGGCGATCACCCGGGCCGCGAAGGTCGAGGCGTTGAGGCCATGGTCGCACACCGTGACCAGATAGGCGTCCAGGGCCCGGGTTTCGGCCTCGGTCGCGGGCTGGCCCCGGGTCATCCGCAGGATGTCGGCGGCGTGCGACAGGGTCGGATCGGGCGCGACCGGGGCCTGGCCGGCGGCGACGCGCAGCACGGCGGGGGTGAAGACGGCCGGGGCGGCGACCAGCAGCAGGGCGGTGGCCAGATCGTCGCCGTCGGGCAGGCGGGCCAGCAGGGCGCGCATCGCCTCGACCGGATCGCGCCGGGCCAGGGCCTCATCCAGCGCCCCGACCTGCGCGAACGCCTCGACCCGGGCCGCGCCCAGGGTCGGGGCCAGATCGGCCGGCAGGTCGTCGAAAAAGCCGTCGAACAGCAGGTGGGCGACCTCTTCATAGGTCGTGCGGCCGGCCAGGTCCTCGATCGCGTAGCCGCGAATGACCAGGCGGCCATGGGCGCCGTCGACGTCGGACAAAACAGTGTGGGCGGCGATCACGCCTTCGAGCCCTTGGGCAAGACCTTGCGACATGGGAGGTCTCCTTTCGCCGGGCAATTCGCGCCCGGTGACCTTGATCGTCAATCTTGATCAATATAATCAATCTATATGGCGAACGACTGGCTGGACGCGGAACAGGTGCTGGAGCGGTTGGGGATCCGGCCGCAGACCCTCTACGCCTATGTCAGCCGGGGCCGGATCGAGGCCGCCGCCCATCCGGGTGATCCGCGCCGCAGCCTCTATCGCGCCGCCGACGTCGGGGCCCTGCAGGCCCGCAAGGCGCGGGGCCGACGGGCGGCCGACGTGGCGGCGGAAGCCATCGCCTGGGGCGAGCCGGTGCTGGCCTCGGCGATCACCACGGTGGCGGGCGGCAAGCTGTATTACCGGGGTCGCGACGCGGCGATGCTGGCCAAGGACCACAGCCTGGAACAGACCGCGCGGCTGCTGCGCGGCGGCCACGGCGCGGCCCTGAAGGCTCCGCGCGGCGCGGAGGTCGTTCCCGGCGACACGGCCCGCGCCCGGCTGTTCAACGCCCTGGCCCAGCGGGCGGGAACCGAGCCTCCGGCCCGGGGTCGCGCGCCCCTGGCCCTGGCCATGGAGGCCGCCGGCCTGCTCGACACGGTGGTCGACGCGGCGGCCGGCGAGACGACCCAGGGCCTGGCTCACCAGCGTCTGGCGCGCGCCTGGGGCGTCGACGCCGCGGGGGCCGAGCTGTTGCGGACCAGCCTGGTGCTGCTGGCCGATCATGAGCTGAACGCCTCGACCTTCGCGGCCCGGGTCGCGGCCTCGACCGGGGCCTCGCTGTCGGCGGCGGCCCTGGCCGGACTGTGCGCCCTGTCGGGCCCGTTGCACGGCGGCATGGCGGCTCGGGTCGAGGCCTTCGTCGCCGAGGCCGAGCGGACCGGCGCCGCGCGGGCGGTGGGCGCGCGGCTGGCCCAGGGGTCATCGACGCCGGGTTTCGGCCATCCGCTCTATCCCGACGGCGACCCTCGGGCCCGCGCCCTGCTGGCGGCGTTCGAACCGCCCGCCGGCCTGGCCGATCTGCGCCGTGAGACCGAAGCCGCCACCGGCCAGTGGCCCAATATCGACTTCGCCTTGGTCGGCCTGGCGCGAGCTCTGAGCCTGCCGCCCGACGCGCCGTTCATCCTGTTCGCCGTGGGGCGCACGGCCGGCTGGCTGGCCCACGCCATCGAGCAGATCCAGAGCGGGCGGTTGATCCGGCCGAGGGCGCGGTATGTGGGCGAGGCGTTGGGTGCGGGCGGGGGTTCAGGGCTGGCGTGAGGGGGCGTTTCCCCGGCCGACGCCGCTGACCCCCTCCTGACCTGCTTCGCAGGTCGTCCTCCCCCGGAGGGGGAAGATGAGATCAGCGCCTTTCATCTTCCCCCTCCGGGGGAGGAGGGCCGCAGGCCCG
>JAHINZ010000262.1 GCA_018895795.1 Alphaproteobacteria bacterium | reverse complement strand
GGCTGAATCTGGGCCCCGGCTTTCGCCGGGGAGAGCGGAGAGTTAAGTCAGTAAGCGCAGTCGGTGAACACCCGGCTGATGTCGCCCTTCCAGGCCCCGTGATAGAGCTCCAGCAGCTTGTCGGCCGGGGTGCGGCCGCTGTCGGCGATCTCTTCCAGCTCGCCCATATAGATGGTCTCGTCGAGGAAGCCGCCGTTCAGATGGGCGCGACCCTTGAGGCCGGCCTTGGCGATGGCGACCATGTCCTTGGCCACGTCCTGGGCGTAACGGCCGGCGACCACCGCCTTGAGGCCCATCTTCGGCACGTCGCGGCGCAGCCGGGCGCGATCCTCGGCCGTCCAGTCCTTGCAGAGGTCCCAGGCCGCGGCCAGGGCCGCGTCGTCATAGAAGAGGCCGGTCCACAGGGCCGGCAGCGCGCAGAGGCGGCTCCACGGACCGGCGTCGGCGCCGCGCATTTCCAGATAGGTCTTCAGGCGCACTTCCGGGAACAGGGTGGTGGTGTGGTCGGCCCAGTCCTTCAGCGAGGCGCGCTCGCCGGGCAGCTCATCGATCTTGCCGTCGATGAAGTCGCGGAAATTGCGGCCGGCCAGGTCGATATAGGTATCGCCGCGCTTGGCGAAATACATCGGCACGTCCAGGGCGTAGCGGGCATAGCGCTCGAAATCGAAACCGTCCTCGAACACGAAGTCCAGCAGGCCGGTGCGGTCAGCGTCGGTGTCGGTCCAGACATTGGCGCGCGACGACAGGAAGCCGTTGGGCTTGCCTTCCGTGAACGGAGAATTGGCGAACAGGGCCGTGACGATCGGCTGCAGGGCCAGGCTCATGCGGAACTTGGCGACCATGTCGGCTTCGGACGAGAAGTCGAGATTGGCCTGCACCGTGCAGGTGCGCAGCATCATGTCCAGGCCCAGACCGCCGACCTTGGGCATGTAGTTGCGCATGATCACATAGCGGCCCTTGGGCATCACCGGCACCTGCTCGCGCGTCCAGACCGGCGAGAAGCCCAGGCCCAGAAAGCCCAGGCCCAGCTCGTCGGCGACGGTCTTGACCTCGTCCAGGTGCTGGCCGGTCTCCTCGCAGATGTCGTGCATGGTCAGCAGCGGCGCGCCGCTGAGCTCGAACTGGCCGCCCGGCTCCAGGCTGACATTGGCGCCGTTGCGCTCCAGCCCGATGATCACCTCGCCTTCCATGACCGGTTTCCAGCCAAAGCGCTGCAAGCCGACCAGCAGGGCGTGAACGCCCTTGTCGCCCTCATAGGGCACGGGCGCGTGGCTGCCGAGATAGAAGCCGAACTTCTCGTGCTCGGCCCCGACGCGGAAGGCCGCCTTGGGCTTGGAGCCCGAGGCGAAATAGGCGGTCAGGTCGTCGAGCGTCAGCGGACGCTCCTGCAGGCTAACGGTGTCGGCCATGAGCCGTCTCTCCCCAAGGTCACATACGCATTGAGTAGGGAGAGGCCCATTTCCCCCCGACCGGCCGCGGACTGTCGTCAGCGCAATTGGGCGTTTTCTTTGCGAACCTCAAGAGGCGCCCTTTGCTTTAGCGTTACCGCCAGTCGCCGGCCGCCGCCTGCCAGAGGGTCAGGGCGGCGATGGCGGCGGTGTCGGCCCGCAGGATGCGGGGTCCCAGTGACACCGGGATGACGAACGGCAAGGCCCGCAAACGCTCACGTTCCTCGGGCGAAAAGCCGCCCTCGGGGCCGATCAGTATGGCCGCGGGGCCTTGGCTTCCGGCCAGGGCGTCGAGGGCCGGCCGGGCGTCGCCGGCCTCGTCGCAGAACACCAGCTTGCGGGCCGGATCCCAGCCGTCGAGGATCTCGGCCAGTTTTTCGGGGTCTTCCACGGTCGGCACGTCCAGGCGGCCGGTCTGCTCGGCGGCCTCCATGGCGATGGCGTCCAGGCGGCCCAGCTTGACGAAATCGACATTGGTGCGCCGGGTCACGGCCAGCCGCACCCGGCGCACGCCCAGCTCGGCGGCCTTTTCGACGATGGTCTCGATCCGCCCACGCTTGACCAGGGCCACGACCAGATCGAGGTCCGGGCCCAGGCTCATCGGACGGGCCTGATCATCGACCTTCAGCAGCGAGCCGCGCTTGCCGGTCTCGGTCAGGGTGGCGCGCCATTCGCCGTCGCGGCCGTTGAACAGCAGCACCTGGGCCCCGATCGCCTGGCGCATCACCGAGGTCAGG
>JAHINZ010000261.1 GCA_018895795.1 Alphaproteobacteria bacterium | reverse complement strand
GTCGAGGAATTGCGCGCAAAAGTCGCGGAAGCGGCCCTGGGTGGTCCCGAAAGCTCGCGTGAGCGCCACGCCTCGCGCGGTAAGCTGCTGCCCTGCCAGCGCGTCGAGCGCCTGCTGGATCCGGGCTCGCCCTTCCTGGAGATCGGCCAACTGGCGGCCTGCGACCTCTATGGCGGCGAAGCGCCCGGCGCGGGCATCATCTGCGGTGTCGGCCGGGTCTCGGGCCGAGAAGTGATGATCGTCGCCAACGACGCCACCGTGAAGGGCGGAGCCTACTTCCCGATCACGGTGAAGAAGCACCTGCGGGCCCAGGAGATCGCCGCCCAGAACCGCCTGCCGTGCGTCTATCTGGTCGACAGCGGCGGCGCGAACCTGCCGCACCAGGCCGAGGTGTTCCCCGACCGCGACCATTTTGGCCGCATCTTCTTCAACCAGGCCCGGATGAGCGCGGCGGGCATCGCTCAGATCGCCTGCGTCATGGGCTCCTGCACCGCCGGCGGCGCCTATGTGCCGGCGATGAGCGACGAGACCGTCATCGTGCGCGACCAAGGCACCATCTTCCTGGCCGGCCCGCCGCTGGTGAAGGCCGCCACGGGCGAGATCATATCCGCCGAGGAACTGGGCGGCGCCGACACCCATGGCCGTCGCTCGGGCGTCGTCGACCACGTGGCCAATGACGACGAACACGCCTTGGAGATTGTCCGTTCGATCGTCGCCAATCTCAACACCACCAAACCGGCCGAGCTGGTCGTCACGGATTCCAAGCCGCCGCTGTTCGACGCCGAAGAGCTGTACGGCATCGTGCCGAGCGATGTGCGCGCGCCCTATGACGTGCGCGAGGTCATCGCCCGCATCGTCGACGACAGCGCGTTCGACGAGTTCAAGGCGCTGTACGGCACGACCCTGGTCTGCGGCTTCGCCCGGATCTGGGGCATGCCGGTGGCGATCCTGGCCAATAATGGCGTGCTGTTTTCCGAAAGCGCCGTGAAGGGCGCGCACTTCATAGAGTTGGCCTGCAAGCGCAAGATTCCACTGCTCTTTTTGCAGAACATCTCGGGCTTCATGGTCGGCGGAAAATACGAGGCCGGCGGCATCGCCAAGGACGGCGCCAAGCTGGTCACGGCGGTCGCCAGCGCCGAGGTGCCCAAGTTCACGGTGCTGATCGGCGGCAGCTTTGGGGCCGGCAATTACGGCATGTGCGGCCGGGCCTACAGCCCGCGCTTCCTGTTCACCTGGCCCAACAGCCGCATCTCGGTGATGGGCGGCGAGCAGGCGGCCAGCGTGCTGGCCACGGTCCACCGCGACGCCGCCAAGTGGACGGAGGCCGAGGCCGAGGCCTTCAAGGCGCCGATCCGCCAGAAGTACGAGGACGAAGGCAATCCTTATCACGCCACCGCGCGGCTCTGGGACGACGGGGTTATTGATCCGGCTCAAACCCGCGACGTCCTGGGTCTGGCTCTATCGGCCAGCTTGAACGCCCCGATTCCGGAGACGACGTTCGGCGTCTTCCGGATGTAGCCGTGAGCCAGCTGATGCATCCTCGCCTGCGGCCCTGGACCGAGGCGCTGTTCCCGGCCTGGGAGGCGTTGAACCGTGACCCGTCGATCGCCCAATGGCTGGGCGGCGCGATGGACGCCGCGCAGAGCCGCGTGGCGTTCGACCGGGTCGCCTCGGGCGTGGCTGATCAAGGCTGGGGCGTCTGGGCTGTGCTGGACGAGACGGGAGAGGCCGTGGGCGCTGCGGGTCTGCATGCCCTGAACGGCGACCTGGGCTTCGAAGGCGTCGAGGCGATGTGGCGTCTGCGGTCCGACGCGGTCGGCCGCGGACTGATCTCCGGCGTCATGCCCTCGATCCTGACCGACGGGTTCGCGCGCCTGTCGATCGACGAAATATTGGCCTTTACGGCGCGCTCGAACGTTCGCTCCCAGGCGGTGATGCGGCGTCTGGGTTTTATACGCGACGAAGGCCGGGATTTCGACCATCCGGGCTTGGCTGATGACCATCCGCTGCGGCCGCATGTGATGTACTGTTGCTCTAGAGTTCAAGAAGGCCAACCCCGATGACCGACCCTATCGCCGATCCCCTCGTTGAAGTTCCCGACACCGAGACCATGAGCCCGCTGGTTCACCTGGACAGCACGCCAGAGGGCGCGGTCACCGTCTGGATCAATCGACCCGAGAAGAAGAACGCTTTCGACGCGGAGACCATCGCCGCGCTGCGTCAGGCCTTCGAGACCCTGCACGGCGCCGAGGGCGTGCGGGTGGTGTTCCTGCGCGGCGTCGGCGGCGGCTTTAGCGCCGGCGCGGATCTGGAATGGATGGCCAACGCGGTCGATGCGGGCGAGGACGATAATCGCGCTGACGCCTTGGAGCTGGCCCATATGCTCAAGGCCCTGCACGACGTGCCGGCTCTGACCGTGGCCCTGGTCGAGGGCGGCGCGTTCGGCGGGGGCGCCGGTCTGGTCGCCGCCTGTGATCATGCTCTGGCGACGGCGGACGCCACGTTCAGCTTCTCCGAGGTCAAGCTGGGTCTGACGCCGGCGACGATCAGTCCCTATGTCATCGCGGCCCTGGGCCCGCGCACGGCCAAGCTATTGTTCGCCACCGGCCGGGTGTTCGACGCCGACGCCGCCTGGAGCTACGGCCTGGTCGACGAAGTGTTCGACGATGTGGCCGGTCTGGAAGTGGCTCGGGACGCCCTGATCGAGGAAATGGTCGCCTGCGCGCCCGGCGCGATCGGCGACGCCAAGGCCCTGGTCAATGACTTCGCCAGCGAGAAAATCGATCGCAACCTGATCGAGGAGACCGCAAAACGCATCGCGCGCCGCCGCGTCTCTGCCGAGGGCCAAGAAGGCGTGCGCGCTTTCCTGGCGCGTCGTAAACCCGCCTGGTCGATCTAAAGCGATTCACTCGGGGGCAGGATGACGGGCGAACTTGAGGCGGCGGCGGCGGACTCCTTTACGGATGTTTTCCGGCGGAAGACGAAGCCGTTCACGAGACAGGGCGATCCCTGCGCCAACTGCGGAACGCCGCTGGAGGGGTGGTATTGCCACGCCTGCGGTCAGAACGCCGACAACCATCATCGCACGATCCTGCACCTGATCTGGGAAGCCATCGAGGGGATGTTCCACCTCGATGGCCGCCTGGCCAAGACCCTGCCACTGTTGCTGTTCAAGCCCGG
>JAHINZ010000260.1 GCA_018895795.1 Alphaproteobacteria bacterium | reverse complement strand
GGATTTCCTCGAGGACGCGGCGGTCAATTTCCTGATCTTCGCGGCGCTGGGCTGGAGCGCGCGGCAAAGAGCCAAGCTGGGCATGGCGCTGGCCGCCGTTCTGCTGGTCCCGGCCCTGGCCTTCGTCTGGGCCCTGTGGCGCAAATATGCCGAGCCGCTGCCGCCCCCGGGTCTGGCCCTGACGGTCACCGGAGGCGGCGCGCTGATCGTCAACCTGTTCTGCGCCTTCACCCTGGCCCGCTTTCGCCGGCATTCGGGCAGCCTGACCCAGGCCGCCTTCCTGTCGGCCCGCAATGACGCCCTGGCCAATATCGCGATCATCGGCGCGGGCGCCGCCACCCTGTTCACCCGATCGGTCTGGCCTGACGTCGTCGTCGGCCTGGGCATCGCGGCGATGAATGTCGATGCGGCCAAGGCGGTATGGAGCGCAGCGCGGCGCGAGCACGGGGCCACGATCGCGGACGCCCAGCCCTAGATCCGACCCTCGTGGGGCGATGATTGACGCCTCGTCCACCTTTGGGCTGTTAAACTGGCGGCAACCATGTCTGCCCGGACCGCCTTCATGACCGCTTCGCCCGCCATCAGCATCGCCGGCCGTCAGATCGGCGCCGACCATTCGCCGTATGTGATCTGTGAGCTGTCGGGCAACCACAATGGCAGCCTGGAACGCTGCCTGACCATGGTGGACGCCGCCGCCGCGACCGGTTGCGACGCGATCAAGATCCAGACCTACACCGCCGACACCATCACGCTGGATGTCGACCGGCCCGAGTTCAGGATCCAGGGCGGGCTGTGGGACGGCCGCACGCTGTATGAACTGTATCAAGAGGCCCAGACGCCGTTCGAATGGCACGCGGCGATCTTCGAGCGCGCCCGGCAGCGCGGCGTGACCATCTTCTCCAGCCCGTTCGACGAGACGGCGGTCGACCTGCTCGACGATCTGGGCGCGCCGGCCTTCAAGATCGCCTCGTTCGAGGCCGTCGACATTCCGCTGATCCAGTACGCCGCCAGCAAGGGCAAGCCGCTGATCATCTCGACCGGCATGGCCAACCTGCAAGAGATCGAGGCCGCCCGCGACGCCGCCCTGAACGCCGGCGCGGCGGGCGTGCTGCTCCTGCACTGTGTGTCCAGCTATCCTGCCACCTTCGCCGACGCCAATGTCCGGACGGTGGCCGACATGGCCCGGCGCTTTGGTTGCCCCATCGGCCTGTCGGACCATACGCCCGGTACGGCCGCCTCGGTGGCGGCGGTGGCGGTGGGCGCCTGCGCGGTGGAGAAGCACTTCACCCTGGCCCGCGCCGACGGCGGCCCCGACGCCGCCTTCAGCCTGGAGCCCACGGAATTCAAGGCCCTGGTCGACGATTGCAAGAACGCCTGGGCGTCGCTGGGCGCGGCCAATTACGACCTGCTGGGCTCCGAGCGCGGCAACCTGCTGTTTCGCCGCTCGCTCTATGTCACCGCCGACGTTAAGGCCGGCCAGCCCCTTACCCGGGCCAATGTCCGCTCGGTCCGCCCCGGCAACGGGCTGCCGCCGGTGGCGCTGGACAAGGTGCTGACCGGCAAGGCGGCCCGCGACCTGACCCGCGGCGAGCCGCTGGACTGGTCGATGGTGGGCTAGGGCCGCGCCTCACCCCTCCGGCAACAATCCCAGCCGCTTGCCGACGATGCGGTCCAGGGTCCGCTTGGGCAGGATGCCGGTCATGAACACCTGGAACGGATCGGGCGAGAGCACATAGCGGGTCTTGGGCTTGGGCGTGGTCAGGGCCAGATGCACCGCCTCGCCGATGGTCTCGGGCGGCAGGCCCGACTTGCCCAGCGACAGCATGAAGGCCCGCATGCGCTCGAGGGCCGGCGCATAGACGGTGTTGGCGTAGCGGGCGACATCGACAGCCTCGGCCTTGTCCCAGATCGGGGTGGCCACCGCGCCCGGCGCGATGATCACCACGTCGACGCCGAACGGCAGCAGTTCGCGGCGCAGGGATTCCGACAGGCCTTCCAGCCCGAACTTGGTGGCGCAGTAGGGACCCATGAACGGATTGGCGTTCTGGCCGCCCACCGACGAGATATTGACGATCCGGCCGGGCGTCTGAATCGTCGGGCTCTGCGCGCCCAGCAAGGGGGCGAAGGCCTGGGTGGCGATGACCACCCCGGTCAGATTGACGTCCAGCTGTTGGCGGAACTCGTCGATCGCCAGATACAGCAACGGTCCGGCCACGGCGATGCCGGCATTATTGACCAGGCCCGCCAGGGGCGCGCCCTTCAGGTCGGTCTCGACCTTGCGGGCGGCGGCGCGAACCGCGACTTCGTCGGTGACGTCGAAGACCATCGGCGTGAAGGCCGCGCCGAACGCGCCCCGCAGGCGTTGGGCGTCGGCGGCCTTGCGGACGCTGCCGAACACATGGAAGCCCTTGGCGATCAGCACCTGGGCCGTGGCCCAGCCGATGCCGGTGGACACGCCCGTGACGACGACGGACCTGCGCTGAGTCATATGGTTTCGCTCCCCTGATTGGGGGAGAAGATGGCGGAAGTGATCGGTCTTATCCAGAGCCGACGCTCCAGGCCCCTTGTTTCAAGACGCCGCGCATCGCGCCGCCCAGCGTATCAGCCCGCACGCCTCAACGCACTCCGGCCCAGGAAGGCAGGGGCTTCACCCACCGGGAGTCCGCTCCAGAAACGCAGCCGCCACCCGCGCCGCGCCGCCGCCGTCGCAGATCTGGGCGCTAGCCTTCGACAAGGCCGCGCGCTGGTCGGGGTCGGTGATCAGCCGGTCGATCTCTCGCCCGAAGGCCGCGTCGAAGTCGGGCGCCGTGACGGGCAGGCACGGACTTGCCCCCGCCGCCGCCAGGGCCGTGGCGGCGGCGATCTGGTTGTCGGCCAGGATCAGGGTCAGGGTCGGCAGGGCCAGGACGCAGCGCTCCCAGCTGCTCGAGCCGCCGGCCCCGACGGCCAGGTCGGCCGCCAGGGTCAGTTGCGGCATCTCTTGGCTGTCGACATGCAGGACCAGGCGCGGATCGCGGATCGCCCGCAGGCGCGGCAGGCTGGGGGCGCCGCCGCCCAGCACCACGTCCAGCATGATGTCGTCGATGCGAGGCAGCAGCAGGTCCACGACCCGGCCGGTGATCGCGCCCACATCGGTCAGGCCCAGTGAGACCAGGATCCGCTTCACCCGCCCGCCGGTCGCGCGGCGAGCCAAGGCTTGGTCGCGCAGGGCCGGGAAGGCGGGCCGCACCGGGGCGTTGTGCGGCCCCAGCAACAGGGTGGCCAGCGGCGGGACCAGGCCGGCATAGTCCTCGGCTTTTCGGGCCGGGCCGGAATCGAGCACCAGATCGGCCTCGAGCGGCCGGTTGGCCAGGTCGTCGATCACCAGGGTCGGACGCCCTCTGGCGCAGGCGCGGTGGTCGGGGGCGGCCAGGCCATAGTGGTCGAAGACCACGGCGTCGAACGGCTCGGTGGCGGTGGTTCGCGGGGTGTCGGGGGCGAAGGCGTCCAGCACCGCCTCGACCGCCGGCCGGGCCAGGAAGGCGCAGGTCGCCCCGGCCTGGGTCAGGGCGCCGGCCAGGGTCAGGCTGCGCATCACATGGCCGCCGCCGACGGCGGGCCCGGCGTCGCAGACAAAGAGGATGCGGGGGCTCATCCGCGTCGGTCGCCGCCGTACATCAGAAGGTCCGGCCGCTTGGCGACGAAGGCCTTGATGTCGGCCGAGCTGAACGCGCGGTTGGCTGGATAGAGATGGTCATAGACCGTGGCGACGAAGGCGTAGTCGTCGGGCCGGGCGACCGTCCAGCGGATCTGGTCCTCGCCCGGCAGCCCGGTGGCGCCCATGCGGGCCTGTAGGACGGCGAGGGTCATGCGCTGATATCGCCTGTTCGGATCAGGCTCCGCAACTTAAACCGCCTTCCTCGCCCGTGTGGCGAGGACTCAAGGTTGGGCTTGGCGTTGAGGTGCTTCAGCAGTGCACCGCCAATGTTGGCGTTCATTCGCCTTGGCAGAGCAAGCGGACGCATGGGTCCTGGGCACGAGGCCCAGGAAGGCGAGGTTATTGCGTTTTGGGTTTTGCCTGAGGTTTCGCGCGCGCCTTTGCGGCGGCCTTCGTCGTCGCCTTGGGCTTGGCCGAGGTCCTGGCGGCGGCGGGCGCCGCGGCCTTGGCCCGGGGCTTGCTTACAGGCTTGGGCGCGGCTTGCGGTTCCGGCGCGATCTCAGTCAAGGGCTCCGGCGTGGCCTCGACGATCGGTTCGATCGCGATCTCCGCCTGAACCACCGCCTCTTCGACCGCCACCGTCTCCCCCCGCATCCGGGCCAGCACTTCGCGGGCGGCGCGGCCGGTCTCGTCGACGGGCTCATAGCTCCAGCCGTGGAACGCCCCGCCATAGGGGCGGGCGGCGCCCTGGCGCTCCAGCTCTTCGTGGAACAGGCGGAACTTCAGGCTGGAGCCGTCCATCTTCAGGATGAAGACGGGCTTGCCGGTCGAGGCGGCCTCGGTGGCCATGTTGGTGGAGTCCTCGGTGACCAGGATATAGTCGGCGGCCGCCAGGAAGGCGAAATAGGGGTTGGGGCCTTCGCCGTCCCAGATCAGGCCGGGCAGATGGCGCAGGCGGGCGGTCAGCAGGGCGCGGGCCGGCTCGGGCGTGCGGCGCGAGAAGGTCATCAGCAGGCTGCCGCCGTCCTGCTCCAGAGGGATCTGGATCTGGTGGGCCATCTGGGCGGCGCGTTCGACGGGCAGGTCGAAGGCCTTGGACTTGCCGCCTAGCAGCACCGCCACGCGCGGACGCGGCAGGTCGTCGAGCTGATCCTTGAATTTCTCGTACTCGCTGACCAACCGCGGGCTGGTGACGCGATGTGGCGAGCCGGTGATCGACAGGATGTTGTCGCCGCTCAAACGGTCATGCTTGGGCGGGATCACCAGGTCGAACATGTGCGGGGGGACGCGCGGGTCCTGGATCTGCACGACGAAGGTCTTGCCGCCCGACCAGCGCTTGGCGCGGATCGACAGGGGCAGGGTGGCGCGGCCGGCGGCGATCCACAGATCCGGCCAGGGGGCGTTGATGTCGCTTTCGGGGGTCAACCAGCGGCGGGGCAGCCAGTTCAACCACCAAGGCAGTCGACCGACGCGGCCGGTCCAGCCGACCCGCTTGATCTCGATCCGGACCTCCTGGCCCTGGGCGCGCGCCTCGCGCGCCACCGCCTCGGCCAGACCGATGGCCTGGGCCTCGATACCGGCGCGACCGTCCGAGATGGCCCACAGGATCAATGGAGGTGTGGCGGGTTTCTTCAAGACGTCATCCGGCGCGCGCGAGTCCGCAAACAAAGCCGCCCCGGAGGGCGGCCTTGCTCATGGTCTCGCTTTATGGCGCGGGTTGGGCCGTTGAGCCAGGGGCTCTAGAGCCACTCCACCTTGAGGATCTCGTAAGCCTTGACGCCGCCGGGGGTATAGACCTCGACAACCTCGCCGACTTCCTTGCCGATCATCGCGCGCGACAGCGGCGAGGACAGCGAGATGCGGCCTTCCTTCACGTCGGCTTCGTGGTCGCCGACGATCTGGTAGCGGGCCTCTTCCTCGGTGTCTTCGTCGACGACGCTGACCGTCGCCCCGAATTTCACATGCTTTCCCGACAGCTTCGACACGTCGATCACCTGCGCGCGGGCGATCTTGTCCTCGATCTCGGCGATACGGCCTTCGATCCAGCCCTGTCGCTCCTTGGCGGCGTGATATTCAGCGTTTTCGGAGAGATCGCCATGCTCGCGCGCCTCCGAAATCGCCGCGATCACGGCGGGACGTTCGATCGTTTTCAAACGCTTCAGTTCATCGTCGAGGGTCTGATAACCCCCGGCGGTCATCGGCACTTTTTCCATTGCGGATTTTAGCTCGGTTCGCCGAATGAGGAGTATTCGTCCCGCCGCTGGCGCGCGCGACCGGGGGCTGGGAGGATAAGAGGGGCGTTCAGGATAAGCAAGGGGGCGGGGCTATCCTTGGGTGAACTGCCCGTCTTCAGGCCCTCAGCCGTTCCTGAGCCCGGCCGCCGGCCTGGGCCGGCAGCTGGAATTGCGCGATCAGGTCGGCCAGGCCGGCGGCGTCGGCGTTGAGGGCCCGGGTGGCGGTGGCCGTTTCATCGACCATGCCGGCGTTTTCCTGCAGCACATGGTCCATCTGGTTGACCGCGCCATTCACCTGGCTGAGGCCCTGGGCCTGGCTCTGGGCCGAGGCGGCGATGTCGGACACCAGCGAATCGATTTCAGCGATCTGGGCGACGATCCGGTCCAGGGCCTCGCCGGTCCGACCCACGAGGCCGACGCCGGTCTCGACCTGACGGCTGGAGGTGGAGATCAGGGTCTTGATCTGCTTGGCGGCGTCGGCCGAGCGCTGGGCCAGCGCGCGGACTTCCTGGGCCACGACCGCGAAGCCGCGCCCGGCTTCGCCGGCCCGCGCCGCCTCGACCCCGGCATTGAGGGCCAGAAGGTTGGTCTGGAAGGCGATCTCGTCGATGACGCCGATGATCTGGGTGATCTGGCCCGAGCTCTGCTCGATCTCGCTCATGGCCGCGACGGCTTCGCTGACCACCTCGCCGGACCGGCGGGCGTCGTCGCGCGCCTGGGCCACCACCTGGGCGGCCTTCTTGGCGCCCGAGGCCGTCTGGCCGACCGTGGCGGTGATCTCGTCCATGGCCGCGGCGGTCTCCTCCAGGCTCGCGGCCTGGCGCTCGGTGCGGCGCGACAGCTGCACGGTGGCGTCGGCGATCTGGTCGGAGCCGTGGCGAACGCCGACCACGCGGCCGTCGATCACGATCAGGGCGTCGGCCAGCTTGCCGGCGGCGGTGTTGAAGTCGGCGCGAAGGGTTTCAAAGGCCTCGGCGAAGCGGGTGTTGAGGCGGATGCTGAGGTCGCCTTGGGCCAGGCGCGACAGGGCCTGGGCCAGGGCGGCGACGGCGTCGGTGCGCTGACGCTCGCTGGCGGCCTGGGTCTCGGCATGCTGCACGCGGCCGGTCTCCTCGGAGCGCCGGGCGGCTTCGGCGGCCTCGTTGGCGCTGCGGGCCTCGCCGACCGCGTCCTCGGCCTTGGCCAAGGCGGCGGCGGAGATGGCGAACATCTGACTGACGCTGGCGGTGACGGCGATCAGGGCGCCGGCCTCGACGACCAGGATCACGGCGTGGATCATCACCCGGCCCAGGCTGGCCGAGCCGGGGAACACGGCGGCGGGCAGCAGATAGCTCAGGCCCAGATGGTGGACGGCGACGGTGGCGGCGGCGGCGGCGATCACCACCCAGTCGCAATAGATCACCAGCAGGGCCAGGGCCGCGAAATAGGTCATGTGCATGTCGGTTTGCCAGGCGTGACCGCCCAGGGCCGCGACCAGAAGGGAAACCTGCGCCATCAGGGCCACGCCGGTCAGCGCCCGGCCGGTTGATCCGGTCGGCGCCAGGCGCAGGGCCAGGGTCGCGCCGACAGCGGTGATCACGCTGGCGATGGCGATCCCCAGGAGCGGACCATGGGTCGCCAGCCGCGCTCCCAGCACCACCGGCGCCATCAGCCAGGTCATCAGAACGATCAGCTTGCCGCCGGCTTGGCGTTGCGCGTCGAGGCTTGAAAAGGTGAAGGTCATGAACGTGCTTCCTTGGGCGCGCAGACGCCGGCGAGGTCGGGGTCGAGGATCAACAGGGCGCCGGCCGAACGGGCGCGGCGCGCCAGTTCGGTCGCGTCGCCGCGGAGAATGAGGATGAAGGGCGCGCCGCCGGCGGCGGCGATGTCGCCGGCCGAGGCCGCCGCCGTGACGACTTGGGCCGATGTCCACCACGGCGGGAACACCGCGGCGACGCGCGCCGGATCGCGCGGGGCGGCATTAACCGCCACCGCCGCGAACAGTCCTAAAATAATCGCCAGGGTGGTGGCCGCGAGTGGACCGATAGTCCGGGGCTGTTCGCTCGTGACTATCGTCCCTGTCGTCGGGGTCTGGACCATGGTGGACTTCACATCGCGGCCGTTCGGAGACTGTCCGAGGGTGGCGTTCACCAAGCCACGACGGTGGTTGTATTTCTCTTAACCTTGGACCGGTGCGGCATTATGTCCTGCCCTAGCGGAGGCCCTAGCTGGCGTGGTCGTGGGGCCCGCCGCGCTTAAGGGCCGCTTGATAGACCGGGCGGGCGTGGATGCGGTCGAGGAACGCCTTGACGCGCGTCCGGGCCGACGCCTTGTCCCAGCCGAAGGCGGCGAAGGTCCGCCGGTTGATCGCCAGGATCGCGATCGCGAAGAGCGGCGTCAGGATGCGGTCAGCGGCTTCAGATCCGGCTCGACCCAGGCCCGTCGGGCCGCGACGCTGAACAGCCGCTCGCGCGACCAGAAGCTCAAAGGCCAGTCCTTGTCGCCCATCGGCGTGGCCAGCAGGCGCGCGGCGGCCGCGCCGTCGCCGAGGTCGGCGGGCAGGGTGGCGACGAAGGCGCGGATGGCGGTCAGATAAGCCTGGGTGATGGTCTCGTGATAGCCTTGGGTGTCATCGTTCACCCCGCCGACCGAGACATTGTAGGTGCGGATGATCCCGGGCATGTCGCGCTCCAGTCCCGCGTCGCGGGTGCGGATCAGGCGCAGGGTGGCGACCAGGTGGGCGGCGTGGGTCCATTCGGCCTTGGGCAGACTGTGGTCCAGCAGGCGGGCGGCCAGGACGGCGACGGCTTCGTCCGAATAGGCGGCGTCGGCGCACGGGGCGTCGGAAGGTTTGGCGGGCATGGCGCTTTCTAGCGCGACCCGCCGCGTCTGGACAATCGCGCCGCGAACCGCGCGTTTCGACGCAAACCTGCAACATTGTTCCAGATCGGACAGCCGAGCTTATCGACGGCGATACGTCCGGGTCATGGGAGAGCCATCGCGGGGCTCTAGCGAAGGCGGGCACGCCGCACAGGTCCTTCATGTCCCGCTCTCTTCTCACCACGGCCGCCCTGACGCCTCTGCTGCTCCTGGCCGGCGGCGACGCCGGCCAGTCGACCCTGATCACCGGCGGCGTCCGTCTCGATGGCTCCGTCACGGCCAGCGCCCACGAAGGCGACGCGGTCGGCTTGAAGCTCAAGGCGGGCGCCGTGGCCCAGACCTTGTGGAACACCGGTTCGCTCAGCGCCTCGATCACGGGCGACACCGCCGTGACCGCCGAATAGTCCCAGGCCGGGTCGCCGGCCGCGCGCCTCAACGTGTCGCTTCTGTATCGTCTGCGTTGCGCGACTGTCGCGTACGTTGTCGGGGCTGCAAAGCGTCGAAATCCCCCTGCCAAATCGCGTCGTCACGCTGTCCGTCCTGAAGGCGGACGGAGACCCGAGCGTGAGGCCATGTGTGTTCATCCATAGCGGATGGCGATGTTCGAGCACCTATGTCTGGAGCCGCTTCCGGGCCTTGCCGGCCACCCGAGCCTATTACGAGCCGTGGCACGAGGCGCTGGCCGACCTGACGCCGGAGATGATCGGCCGTCATACCCCTGACGCCAGCCGCCTGGGCCACCCCGGCGGCGCCCAGCCCTATCTGGCCGAGTTCTCCGACCTGCTGGCGTCCGGCGGCGGCGTGGCCGGATACCAGGCGCGCTTCGCTCTGGACGACTATTTCCTCGAACCCGAAGCCGTTGATCCCGAGCAGGCGGCCTATGTGCAAGGCCTGGTCGGCGCGGCCCGGTCCGAAGGCCGCGTCCCAGTGCTGGCCTGCTGCCGCACGCTGGGCAAGGTCGCCTGGCTGCGAGGGCAGGTCGGCGGCTTCCACATCGTGCTGATCCGCGACCCGGTCCAGCAGTGGCTGTCGTTCTATTCGCTGCGCAAGCGGCCCAGACCCACCTATTTCGAGCAGTGCCAGTACCTCATCCTATCCGAGACCCAACGGGGCGCCCCGGCGGCGGCCCTGCTGGGCGCCCCGCGGGTTTCCGGCGCGCTGAAGGCGAGGATCGCGGCGCTGCGGCGACGCCTGAAGCGGGCGCCAGACGAGGTGTCCTTCGCGGCCTTTATCGCCGTCTATGTGCTGTCCTATCTCAAGGCCCTGGCCCAGGCCGACCTGGTGATCGATATCGACCGGCTGGGCGCCGACCCGGCCTATGGGCGCGAGGTCAGCGCCGCTGTCGCGGCGGCCACCGGCCTGGCGCCTGACTTCTCCGACTGCCGCGCCCTTACGCCTCACCCCGACGCCAGCGGCGTCGCCTATCGCCATCAGGCGCGTCGCATAATCCAGTCCCTGGGCCCTGCCGGCAAGATCCCCGCGGACGGTCCCTGCCGACTGCTGTTCTCGAAGCTCTCAAGCGCCCTGGCCCATCTGGACGCCGCGCCGCCGCGCCCGAAATGGCGGGCCTGGCTGGACGCAAGCCTCGATCTTGGAAAGCGACCCTGGCGGCGCCTGGCGCCGGGCGACATCCGCCCTGCGGGGGCGATGCCGTCGAGTCGCTGATCTGGGCCGTATGCGCCGGCTTTTGAAGCCACCGTCCTGGGCGCGGGGCCCAGGACGGTGGGGCGGGTTTACGGGTAGCTCTGCAGGGGGCGCACATCCAGGGCCTCGGCGGGCGCCGTGGCGATGGCCTGGGCCGCCGCCAGCGCGCCGGCGCTGGTGGTGTAGTAGGGCACCTTCATCATCAGGGCCGTGCGGCGGATCTCGAAGCTGTCTTCCAGGGCCTGCTTGCCTTCGGTGGTGTTGAACACCAGCTGCACGCCGCCGTTCTTCATCAGGTCGACGATGTGCGGCCGGCCCTCCAGCACCTTCTTGACGTAGTCGACCGCGATGCCCTGGGTGGCCAGATAGGCGCGGGTGCCCTCGGTGGAGATCACCGTGAAGCCGGCGGCCTGCAGCAGGCGGACGGGCTCGACGATCCAGGGCTTGTCGCTTTCCTTGACCGAGACGAAGGCCGCGCCGGCGGTGGGCAGCACCACGCCGCCGCCCAACTGGCTCTTGGCGAAGGCGCGGGCGAAGGCCGGGGCCATGTCGGCCTCGCCCTCGCGCTTCCAGTCCAGGCCCATGACCTCGCCAGTCGAACGCATTTCCGGGCCCAGCACCGTATCGACGCCGGCGAAGCGGGCGAACGGGAACACCGCTTCCTTCACCGCGATATGGTCATAGGGCTTGTCGACCAGGCCGAAGCTCTTGAGCGTCTCGCCGGCCATGATCCTGGCGGCGATCGCGGCGACGGGCTGGCCGATGGTCTTGGCCACGAACGGCACGGTGCGCGAGGCGCGGGGGTTCACTTCCAGCACATAGATACGCGGTTCGGCGCTGTGCGGCTCCTCGATGGCGAACTGCACGTTCATCAGGCCGCGCACATTGAGGGCCAGAGCCATCTTGACGGTCTGGCGCTTCAGCTCCTCGACGGTTTCAGCCGACAGCGAGAAGGGCGGCATCGAACACGCCGAGTCCCCCGAATGGACGCCGGCTTCCTCGATGTGCTCCAGCACGCCGGCCACGAACACGTCGGTCCCGTCGCACAGGGCGTCGACATCCACCTCGGTGGCCCGGCTTAGATAGTGGTCCAGCAGGATCGGGTGCTCGAACGAGATCTCGCCGGTGTTGAGGATGTAGCGTTCCAGCTGCTCGTGATCGCGGATGATCTCCATGCCCCGGCCGCCCAGCACATAGGACGGACGCATCACGAACGGGAAGCCGATGGTCTCGACCGCCGCGCGGGCCTCGTCCCAGGTGCGGGCGATGGCGTTTTCAGGCTGGGCGATCTTCAGGCCGTCCAGCAGCTGCTGGAAGCGCTCGCGGTCTTCGGCCAGGTCGATGGCGTCGGGGCTGGTGCCCAGGATCGGCACGCCGGCCTCTTCCAGGGCGTGGGCCAGCTTCAGCGGCGTCTGGCCGCCGAACTGGACGATGACCCCGGCCAGGGTCCCGTTGCGCATCTCGACATGCAGCAGTTCCAGCACGTCCTCGGCCGTCAGCGGCTCGAAGTAGAGGCGGTCGGAGGTGTCGTAGTCGGTCGAGACGGTCTCGGGGTTGCAGTTGACCATGATCGACTCGACGCCGATGTCGGCGAAGGCGAAGGCCGCGTGGCAGCAGCAGTAGTCGAACTCGATGCCCTGGCCGATACGGTTGGGACCTCCGCCGAGGATGATCGCCTTCTTGCGGTTCGACGGCTCGGACTCGCAGTCGGGGATCTGGCCG
>JAHINZ010000259.1 GCA_018895795.1 Alphaproteobacteria bacterium | reverse complement strand
GGCGACCTTGTAGATCTCGTCCTTCACCGGGCAGGCGTCGGCGTCGATGAAGATCACGGGCGGGCGAGGGGCGTTCACGGGAGGGCTCACGAAAAGACGACGTCCCGCGCATAGCATGGGCGTCGCGCCAAGGTGAGGGGCCAAGAAAAAGCCTCCAGCCCGATGCGCGAGCGCACGGGGCTGGAGTCAAGTGGGCCGCGTCAGGTCGCGCGGCCCAAGGGATAGGATCGAGGGGGGGGAAGCCCAGGATCTGAACAAAGAGCGCGTAGCCTTGGATTGGGTTCCCTGGGTCCTTACCGAGCGGCCGGTTCGAGGGGTTCGGATCCCGCTTGAGGCAGGCTGCTGATCGGCACGCCGGGCAGCAGGGCCTCGCCGGTCCATTCCCAATGCCAAGGCTCGTAAGGGTAATTGACGAAGCCAAAGCGTCCGGCGTTGACGATCATCCACTGGAAGACCGACGAGCGGGCCATGGCGCGACGGTTGTCATCGGCCGCGGAGTCTGGGCCAAAGCCCGGCGCGGCGGCGATATAGAGATCCATGGCCAGGCCGGTGCGATGGGCCGAACAGATCGTCCGGACCAAGCCTTGGCAATTGTTGTCGCGCGCGCAGCGGGCGGCGTCGGCGTCGGGTTCGCGAAAGCCGGAAAAGAGGGTCAGCGCCTCCGGGCGGCGAATGACGCCGGCCGCCTTGGCCTCGGCCACCATCCGGCGATAGGCGTCCAGAGCGCTGGGACGCAGCTGGATCACCTTGCCGCCATAGCTCTCTTCCGGGCGCGCGGTTTCCAGGGTCTCCAGCGGCGGCGCGCCGGGGCAGATCCCCTTGGCGTTGATCCGCACGAAAGGCCGTGCCCGATGCCAGCCGGTCAGCATCGGCTGGAAGGTGATCGCGTCCAACCGGCCGGACGGTGGCAGGCCATGGGTTCTTTGCCAGACGGCCAGGGCGGCGGCGAAGCGCGGCGTCGACGGCGCGCAGCCCGTGTGGATTTCGACAGCCACTCGCGGCGCATAAATCTCCCAGCCCACCTCCGGTCGACCGAACGGCGACCAGATCAGAGCCGTCAGGGCGCTGGCGTTGGCGTCCGCCGCCCCCGACGGGGCCTGACCGGCGGCGCAGTCTTCGTCGGCCTGGGCGCTGGGCGGCGCGGCCGGCGGATCGATGGATGGGATGTATTGGCGTGGGGCCTCCGCCCCGGTCCGCGGCAGATCGGTGAACAGCTTGGCGGGCTCGGGAGCCACGCCAACGGGCCACATCACCCAGACGACGAAGGCGACGGTCGCCATCAGGAGCAAGCCGAAAATCCAGGCCAGACGGCGCAGCAGCTTCAACCGGTTCTCCTCACGAGGTTTGGAACTTCGCCTTGGCTGAAGACTTCAGACCGGCAGTCGTTCCGTCCGGAGTTATCGCCATGCCCGTCCATCCGCGTCTTGCCGTCCTGTTGCTGGGCGGCGTCCTGGCCATGACCGCCTGTTCCGACCCGATCCCGGACGGCAAGACCGTCGCCGCCCGTCCGGCCGACGGATCCGCGTCGACGCCAAACCCCACGCCGACTCCCCTGGCCGGCGCGTCGACCGCCACGCCGGCGCTGGCCTCCAACACTCCCCGCGGCCAGGCCATCAACGCGGCGATCTTCGACCCGACCGCGACCGATCCCGAGGCGATCAAGCCGGCCCTCATCCGCGTCCAGGTCCTGCTGGACCGGGCGCGGCGGTCGCCTGGGGTGATCGATGGGCGGACGGGGACCAACCTGTCCCTGGCGATCGAGTCCTTTCAATCGGCGCGCGGGCTTCCGGTCAATGGCAAGTTGGACAAGGTCGTCTGGGACGCCCTGGTGGCCAGCGACGGCGCTCCGGTGATGACCGACTACGCCGTCACCGCCGCCGATGTCGCCGGACCTTTCCAGCCGGGCATTTCGGCGGATGATTTCGAAGCCTTGGCCAAGTTGCAGGCGCTGTCCTATGGCAGCCTCGCCGAGGCCCTGTCCGAGCGGTTCCACATGGATGAAGCCCTGTTTCGGGCGCTCAATCCGGATATCGACGCCGCGGTCGCGGGAACCTCGGTGGTCGTGACCGCGGCTGGCCCCGACACCCTGCCCAGCAAGGTCGCCAGGATCGAGATCGACAAGGCGCGCGGCCAGGTGCGGGCCTTTGACGACAAGTCCGTCCTGCTGGCGGTCTATCCGGCCACGGTGGGCAGCACCGAACGTCCGGCCCCCACGGGCGAATGGGCGGTCAACACCGTCGCGCCTCGGCCGACCTATACCTATGACCCCGCGCGGCTGACCTTCGGCGAGCCCAAGGGCAAGCTGACCATTGCCGCAGGACCGAACAATCCCGTCGGCTCGACCTGGATCGATCTGACCAAGGACACCTACGGGATCCCTGGCACGCCCGATCCCAAGTTGGTCAATAAGCGCGCCTCGCACGGCTGCGTGCGCCTGACCAACTGGGACGCCGCCGAACTGGGCGCGGCGGTGCGGAAGGGCGCCAAGGTGCTGTTCCTGGGCGCTGAGTCCAAAAAGATCTAGAGGCGGGAAGGGTGGTGCCGGTTGCAGGAATCGAACCCGCGACCTTCGGTTTACAAAACCGCTGCTCTACCAGCTGAGCTAAACCGGCGTCCTTGAAAACCTTGGGGTTTTCAGGCTGGTGCGCGGCGCATTTTACCAATGCCGGAAGCGTTGGCGACAATGCGGCCGCGTTGGCTCTTCTCTAATCGGGTCCATGGACGCTTGGCAACCGCTTGTGCGGTCGCGGGGCGTCCTAGGTGATGGTCGGCGCGCTCGCGGTCCCCACTCAGGGCGACACGCGGTCGGGCGGAACGATCAAGACGGCGTCGCCAGCCAGAGAGGGGATCGGGATCGCGCCGTCCCCGGCGAAGGATGGGGATGGATGATCCTTCTCCCCTTGCGGGAGAAGGTGGCGCCCCCGGGGATAAACTCCGCGCCGGATGAGGGGGCGATTGACCCGTCGGGATCGGCAAACGCGCGTTGCGGGACAAGGCTTTGAGGTCGTCGCAAGCCCTCATCCATCAGCCCCAGCCTTCGCCGGGGCCGACCCCTTCTCCCGCGAGGGGAGAAGGGGGAGCGTGACGCTTGAACGGGGACCCCGACGAGCGTTCGCAAAATCGACGCAGCCCCCTAGAAACTTGCCGTATTCTAATCCCACCTCGTCGCGGGGAAGGGCGCAAGGCCAGCGACCATTGCGGCGGCGGGGGGTGGTCGAGCGGGAAGCTCAATCGATGGCGGGAAGAGTGCATCGTGCTCTGGGCCGCCAACCTCGTGGTCTCTGGCGGCGGTCGGCCCTGGAACACAGAAACGACATGACGCGAGGGTCGGTTGAGCAGCAGGCTGATCTGGAAGGATCGGCAGTCCGGGCGGAAGCGCTATCCCGTCCGCCCGTCGCAGGCTTCAAGGCGGCGAGGCCCGGACGCTCCGCGACCCTTCCCATCCCTTCAGCGGCGAGCCGTGTGAGGTTGATGACACTTGCCCCCTACGGATCGCTTCGCGATCGTCTTCCGCCGGAGGGGGAAGATGAAGCGCGCCCAACTCATCTTCCCCCTCCGGGGGAGGAGCGCGCCAGCGCGGAGGGGGCAAGTCGCGCACAGCGCCGCTTTCGTTTGCGCGTGCGGCCTTCTATATGCGAACGCCTGCTTGCTCTGCTCTCTGACTCCCCGGAAGACCCCGCCTCATGGCCCGTATCCTGATCACCTCCGCCCTGCCGTACATCAACGGCGTCAAGCATCTGGGCAATCTGGCGGGATCGATGTTGCCGGCCGACGTCTATGCGCGGTTCCAGCGGGCCCGGGGCAACGAGACCCTGTATATCTGCGCCACCGACGAGCACGGCACCCCAGCCGAACTGGCCGCCGCCGCCGCCGGCCAGGACGTGTCGACCTATTGCGCCGAGCAGCACATTCTGCAGCGCGATGTCGCGGCGGCCTTTGGCCTGTCCTGGGACTGGTTTGGCCGCTCGTCGTCACCGCAGAACCGGGTTCTGACCCAGCATTTCGCCGAGGTGCTGGAGGCCAACGGCCTGATCGAGGAACGCGTCGACCAGATGGTCTATTCCATCGACGACAAGCGCTTCCTGCCCGACCGCTATATCGAGGGCACCTGCCCGCACTGCGGCTTCGACAAGGCGCGCGGCGACCAGTGCGACAACTGCGGCAATCTGCTGGACCCGACCGACCTGAAGGATCCCTATTCGGTGATCTCGGGCTCGCGGAACCTTGAGGTGCGCGACACCCGCCACCTCTATCTGCTGCAGACCAAGATGGCCGACAAGATCCGCGCCTGGGTCGACGGCCACGGCGACTGGCCGCAACTGGCCAAGTCGATCGCCTACAAGTTCCTCGATGAAGGCCTGATCGATCGCGGCATCACCCGCGACCTGGCCTGGGGCGTGCCGGTGGTCAAGGACGGCAACCCGCGCCCGGGCATGGAAGGCAAGGTCTTCTATGTCTGGTTCGACGCCCCGATCGAATATATCGCCGCCACCCAGGAATGGGCCGAGGCTGAGGCGGGCCGCGACTGGAAGCGTTGGTGGCGCACCGACGAAGGGGCCGACGACGTTCGCTATGTGGAGTTCATGGGCAAGGACAATGTGGCGTTCCACACCGTCAGTTTCCCGGCCACCATCCTGGGCTCGCAAGAGCCGTGGAAGAGCGTCGACATGCTCAAGGCCTTCAATTGGCTCAACTGGTACGGCGGCAAGTTCTCGACCAGCAACAAGCGCGGCGTGTTCATGGACACGGCCCTTGAGCTGCTGCCGCCGGATCTGTGGCGCTGGTATCTGACGGCCAATGCGCCCGAGAGCAGCGACACCGCCTTCACCTGGGAGATGTTCGCCAGCGCCGTGAACCGCGACCTGGCCGACGTGCTGGGCAATTTCATCAACCGCATCCTGAAGTTCACCGAGGGCAAGTTCGACGGCCTCGTGCCCGAAGGCGGCGCGCCCGGCCCGCTGGAAGAGAAGCTGTTCGCCGATGTCTCGGCGCGGCTGGCCGATCTGGCCGAGCAGATGGACGCCATCGAGGTGCGCAAGAGCGCCCAGGCCCTGCGGGCCCTGTGGGTGGTCGGCAACGAATATCTGCAGGAAGCCGCGCCCTGGACCGCGATCAAGACCGATCGCGACCGCGCCGCCGTGATCGTCCGCACCGCCCTGAACCTGGCGGCGCTGTACGGCAAGATCTCGGCGCCGTTTATCCCGTTCGCGGCCGAGACGATCGCGCGGGCGTTCTCGCTGGACGTCCCGGCCGCTTGGCCGTCGAACGATGCGGCCAAGGAACTGTCATCGCTGCCGGTCGGCCTGTCGGTGACCGCGCCCGAGGTGCTGTTCAAGAAGATCGACGAAGACCAGATCGCCGAATGGATCGCGCGCTTCGGCGGCGCCGAGCCGGCGTGATCAGGCCCACGACCTCGGGCGGGCGAGGCTGATGAACAGCCTGACGCGCCTTAGCGTCTTCTACGTCGCCATCTATCTGGGGACGGGCGTCAGCCTGCCCTATATTTCGATCTTCCTGCGCGACCGGGGCATGAGCGGCGCGGCGATCGGCCTGATCCTGGCGATTCCGATGCTGGCCCGGCCGTTCACGGGACCGGCGCTGGCGGTATGGGCCGACGGCTTCACCCTGCGCCGCACACCGATGGTGCTGTTGGCCCTGGGCGCCGCCCTCGGCTACGCCGCCTTGCTGATCGCGCCCGGGGCCCTGGGCCTGGCCGTGGCCTGGCTGGTGGGTCAGACCCTGTTATCGACCGTCTCGCCGCTGGTCGACGTCATCGCCCTGCGGCGGGCCCGGGCCGAGGGCTTCAACTATGGCCTGCCGCGCGGGACCGGCTCGGCCGCCTTCGTGGTCGCCAACCTGGTCATGGGCTTTGTGCTGACCGTGGCGGCGCCCAACATCATCGCGATCTGGATCGCGACGGCGGCGCTGCTGACCGCCCTGGCGGCGGCGGTGTTCGTGCCGCCCGAGCGGGTCCATGCCGAGGGCGCCCGGCCGGTCGGGGCCGAGCGCTGGAAGGGGCTGAGCACGCTGATGCGCGATCGCACCTTCGTGCTGGCCCTGCTGACCGCCGGGCTGATCCAGGGCGCGCACGCTTTCTATTACGGTTTCTCGACGATCATCTGGCGCGAGCAGGGGATCTCGAACGTCCTGATCGGCTGCCTGTGGGGCGTCGGCGTGGCGGCCGAGGTGGCCTTCATGTGGTTTCTGGAGCCCTGGCGACGCAAGGTCGGGCCGGAAAAGCTGATGATCCTGGGCGCGGCCGCGGCCATGGTGCGCTGGATCGCCTATGCCTTCACCCCGCCGCTCTGGCTGCTGTTCCCGCTGCAGGCGCTGCACGCCCTGACCTTCGCGGCCAGCTTCCTGGCGTCGCTGCGCCTGATCGAGAAACTGACTCCGCCGGCCAGCGCCTCGGCCGCCCAGGCGATCAATTCGGCCCTGTCGATGGGCTTCGTTCTGGGCCTGGCGACGATGTTCTCCGGCCGCCTGTTCGACGCCTTCGGGCCGCACGGCTATTGGGCGATGGCCGGCATGGCGGCCCTGGGTCTGGCCGGCGCCATCGCCCTGAACCGCCGCACCGGCCATGTTCAGATGTCGTAGTCGATCTCCTGGCCTTCCAGCCATTCCACGATCCGTTCGGCGGCCTCGACCGGGCTCATGGTCGTGGTGTCGATGCGAAGTTCCGGCGCCTCGGGGGCCTCATAGGGGCTGTCGATGCCGGTGAAGTTTTTCAGCTGACCGGCCCGGGCCTTGGCGTACAGGCCCTTGACGTCGCGCTCTTCGGCCACGGCCAGCGGGGTGTCGACGAACACCTCGATGAACTCGCCGTCCTGCAGGATCTCGCGGGCCAGGCGGCGTTCGGCGCGGAACGGCGAGATGAAGGCGGTCAGCACGATCAGCCCGGCGTCGACCATCAGCTTGGCCACCTCGGCGACCCGGCGGATGTTCTCGACCCGGTCCTCCTCGGTGAAGCCGAGATTCTTGTTCAGGCCATGACGGACATTGTCGCCGTCCAGCAGATAGGTGTGGCGACCCAGGGCGTGCAGGCGCTTTTCGACCAGGTTGGCGATGGTCGACTTGCCGGCCCCCGACAGACCCGTCAGCCACACCACCTGGCCGCGCTGGCCCTTCAGCGCAGCGCGGGATTGTTTCGAGACGTCCGTGTGTTGCCAGTGGATATTGTCGGCCCGGCGCAGGGCGAAATTGATCATGCCGGCGCCGACGGTGCGGTTGCTGATCCGGTCGATCAGGATGAAGCCGCCCAGTTCGCGATTGTCGGCATAGGCCTCGAACGGCACGGCCTGATCCAGCGACAGATTCACCAGCCCGATCTCGTTCAGTTCCAGCCGCTTGGCCGCTGTGCGCTCCAGGGTGTTGACGTTCACCCGGTGCTTGATCTGGGTGATGTTGGCCCCGACGGTGCGGGCCCCGATCTTCAGCAGATAGGTGCGGCCCGGCGGCAGGGGCTCATCGTCCATCCAGACGACGGTGGCCTCGAACTGTCCGGCCACGGGACTGGGCGCGTCGGCGGCGACGATCAGGTCGCCGCGCGAGATGTCGATCTCGTCGGTCAGGGTGATCGTCACCGACTGACCGGCGACGGCCTGGGGCAGATCGTCGGGCAGGGTGACGATGCGATCGACCCGGCTTTCGCGACCCGAGGGCAGGACGCGGATGCGGTCGCCCGGCTTGACCACGCCCGAGGCGATCAGGCCCGAAAAGCCGCGGAAGTCGAGATTGGGGCGGTTGACCCACTGCACCGGCATGCGGAACGGCTGGGCTTGCAGATCGTCCTCGACCTGGACGGTCTCCAGCCAGTCCATCAGGATCGGGCCGTCGTACCAGGGCGAGGCGTCGCTCTTGCTGGCCATGTTGTCGCCGCCCAGGCCCGAGATCGGGATCGGCGTGAAGACCGACAGGCCGATCTGGTCGGCGAAGGCGCGATAGTCGGCGACGATGCGGTCGAACACCGCCTGGTCCCAGCCGACCAGATCCATCTTGTTGACCGCCAGCACCACGTGGCGGATGCCCAGCAGGGCCACCAGGTAGGAATGGCGGCGGGTCTGGGTCAGCACGCCCTTGCGGGCGTCGATCAGGATCACGGCCGCGTCGGCGGTGGAAGCGCCGGTGACCATGTTGCGGGTATATTGCTCGTGCCCGGGGGTGTCGGCGACGATGAACTTGCGCTTGTCGGTCGAGAAGAACCGATAGGCCACATCGATGGTGATGCCCTGCTCGCGCTCTGCGGCCAGACCGTCGACCAACAGGGCGAAATCGATCGCGCCGCCCTGGGTGCCGACCCGCTTGGAGTCCTCTTCGAGAGCGGCAAGCTGGTCCTCGAAGATCATCTTGCTGTCGTACAGCAGCCGGCCGATCAGGGTCGACTTGCCGTCGTCCACCGAGCCGCAGGTGATGAAACGCAGCAGCGACTTGTGCTGGTGGGCGACCAGATAGGCGTCGATGTCTTCGGCGATCAGATCGGAGGGCTTGTAGATCGTGTCGAGCGTGGCGGGAGTCATCAGAAATAGCCCTCCTGCTTTTTCTTCTCCATCGAACCGGACTGGTCATGGTCGATGGCCCGGCCTTGCCGCTCGCTGGTGGTGGCCAGCAGCATTTCCTGGATGATCTGCGGGAGGGTGGAGGCCGTGCTCTCCACCGCGCCGGTCAGCGGATAGCAGCCCAGGGTGCGGAAGCGGACGCTCTTCATCTGCGGAACCTCGCCCGGCTGCAGCCGGAAGCGGTCGTCATCGACCATGATCAGGTTGCCGTCGCGCTCGACCACCGGCCGCTCGGCCGCGAAGTACAGCGGCACGATCTCGATGTTCTCCAGGTGGATGTATTGCCAGACGTCCAGCTCGGTCCAGTTAGAGATCGGGAAGACCCGCAGGCTTTCACCGGGATGCTTGCGGGTGTTGTAGAGCTTCCAAAGCTCCGGTCGTTGGTTTTTCGGGTCCCAGCGTTGCTCGGCCGAGCGGAAGCTGAACACCCGCTCCTTGGCGCGGCTTTTTTCCTCGTCGCGCCGCGCGCCGCCGAAGGCCGCGTCGAAACCGCATTTCGCCAGAGCCTGTTTGAGGCCCTCGGTCTTCCACAGGTCGGTGTGCAGGGCGCTGCCGTGATCGAAGGGATTGATCCCTTTGGCCTCGGCCTCGGAGTTTTTGTGGACCAGCAGATCAAAGCCCAGCTCATTGGCGACCTTGTCGCGCAGCGCGTACATGGCCCGGAACTTCCAGGTCGTGTCGACGTGCAGCAACGGGAAGGGCGGCTTGGAGGGATAGAAGGCCTTGGCCGCCAGATGCAGCATCACGGCGCTGTCCTTGCCGATCGAATACAGCATCACCGGCCGCTCGCACTCGGCCGCCACTTCGCGCAGGATGTGGATGCTCTCGGCCTCCAGGCGTTGGAGGTGGGTCAGGCGGGCCGGCGAGATCTCGGTCATGAACACTTCCGGCGGAGCGCTGGGCGCGATCGGTGCAATTCGGGTAGGGGCCAAAACGGGGGTCCGCAAACAGATAAATCCCGATCGCAACCTGGTGGGAAGAGCGCCGGGGCCATGTACTCTGCGACCTAGGCAGGGGCGGCCGCGGGGGCAAGCGCCGGAATTCTGGAGGCGCTGTCAGCTTGTGTGAGGCCGCGCCCGGCTTTCATAACCAGAAGTTCATTCGGCCGGCGCGCGGCTCTGTCGTATAACGTCGGTATCGAATTGTGGATCGGACCATGAGCTTCCTGGCTGAACTGCTGGCCATTGTGGTTGTTTGGCTGTCCTCTATCGCCTTGGGCCAGCTCGGCGTCGCCATTGACCAATCCCCCCGAGCCAGCGCGGCTCACCCCCGCACGGTCTCGCGTTCACCGTCCCAACCGGCCCAGACTCCGGGCGTCACAGCCTCGTCCGTCGAGGCTTCGCCGGCAGTCTGAAGCGACGCTTCGACCGCCGCGACAACGTGAAGCCCTGAAAACTCAACCGAAGCCGCTTTGCGCGCGGGCTTTTCGCCGCTAGGTTCATTCTCTACGCGAATTTGGGGCAGGGCGCGCGTCGACTGTTCTTTGCCCTTCGCTGACCGCCTTGGGACCTTGGCTGTGTATGAAGCCTAAGAAGCGCCAACCGCTCGATTTTTCCGCCATCCCCTTGGAGGCGCCCGCCGAGGACGCTTTAGCCTCGCTCGAAGCCTTCGATCGTGAGGATTCGGAGGCGGTTGGGTCCTTGTTGGACATCGATGCGCCGACGAGCGAGCCTGATCTGGACCTGGACATCGTTGCGCCGGAGCCCTCGTCGCCGCGAGCTCGCGCCGCGACGCGCCGGGGACGGATCAGTGAGCCGACCAAGCCGGTGTTCGAATCGCAATCGCCTGCGGCCACGTCCCTGGCGACCAGCGCGGCTCAGCCGCCGGCGCCCGTTGCCGAGCCCGAGCGTGACAGCGCGCCGGTCCGCTCGGAAGCTCGGGACACGCCACCGGACGTCCGCCGCCCCACCGATACGCTCGATCTGCCGGACCGGGCAGAACGCCGCCCCATGCCAGCGGTTATGTTCTGGGCCTTCGCCGTCGCGGCCGCGGCGTTGTGGGCGCTGGCGCCCATCGCCTTTGCGCTCGGCTATGCGCGTGACGTTCCAGCCCTCAAGGTCGAGGGCTTCGCGCTCGCCGTTTTCGCCGGCCTGGCGATCGGGCCGGCCCTGCTGACCTTGCTGGGCGCCTATCTGCTTCGCCAGGCGATGGGCGTATCGGCCGAACTGCGCCGGACGAGAACCTTGACGGATCGACTGGTCACGCCGGCCGTTTTGGCCGCTGCTGGAGCCTCTGGCGCGGTGGAAGCCGTTCGCGGCCAGATCGAGGGCGCGACCTTGGCCGCCAATGAGGCCCGTGAGCGCATCCTGGCGCTGCGCCAAGCCTTGGCCGAGGAAACCGCGCGGCTGGCGGACGCCGCCGCCGACTCCGCTCGCATGGCCAATCAACTGGCCCAGGGACTGGGCCATGAGCGTCAGGCTCTGGAGACACTGTCGCTGACCTTGGACACCCGCTCCACCGCCGTGGTGGACGCCATCGGCAGTCAGGCGCGTATGGTCGCCGAAGCGTCGGATCTGGCGGAAACCCAGCTTCGCGAAGCCGAGGCCGCGCTCGCGGCGCGCGCCGCTGACCTGGCCGCCGCCGCCGCCGAAGCGTCGGACGCTGCACGTGTCGGCGCTGAGGACATCTCGCGTCAGATCGCTCGACTCGAGACCGCTGGGCAAGGCCTGGGCGACCAGATGAGCTCGGTCGAGAAGAACCTGGCCCAGCAGCGCGCCGCGCTGGTGGCCGCGAGCCAGTCGCTGCGTTCCGAACAGGAAGACTTCGCGGCCGAGACCGAGACCCGAACGGCCCAGTTGACCGAGTTCGTGTCCTACACCCGGGTCGGGGCTACTGAGCTCAGCGACGTCGCGGCGATGGGCGCCGAGGTCCTACGCGGCCTGATCGCCGCCGCTTCCGAACAGTTCAAGGACGTCGCCGAGGCCGCCAAGGCCGAGCGTGAACGGTTGGCCGAGGAAACCGGCAAGGTGCTCACGGCCATTTCCGACGCGGCGGCCGGGCAACGCGAAGGGCTCGAGGTTGAGCTGAAGCAAGCCATGGAGGCCTTGGCGGCCTCGGCCTTGAAGGCCAGCGAAGGCGTGGAGTCCCGGATCGAGTCCGCGCGCAGCCGCGTTGACCAGTTGAACGAAATCGCCTTCGCGGCGGGCCAGAAGGCGGACACCGTCTTCGAGGCGCGCATGGAAGAGGCGCGGGATCTGATCGAACAGTCCGCCCAGATGGTCGAACAGGCCGGCGCGCGAACCGCCCAGAAGCTGGCGGAGGCCGTCGTCACGGCCCGCGGCACATTGGGCGAACTGGAAGCCATGCTGGACGAGGTGGGCCAGCGCACCGCCGAGATGCCGGCCGAGGCCATGCAAAAGGCCGTCGAGGTCCGGGCCTCGATCGAAAAAGGCATCGAGGATCTGATGGCCGCGGCGCGCCGGACGGCGGAAGAGACCGCCGCGATCGATCAGGCCTTCCAGGAGCGCGTTCGCCGCAACTACGATGCGCTGAGCGAAGCCGCGGCCGCCATGGGCGGGCCGGCGCCGGCGCCGCTCCGGACGCCACAGCCGTCAATGCCAAGGTCGAAGACCGCAGCGCCGCCGCCTCCGCCGTCGTCGTCGCCGCCCGAGATCGACGATGACGATCTGCTGGCCGACGGTCCCGGGCAACGGCCGCGACTGCGCCTCACCCCGACGGCGACGGACGATGAGTTCCGCTCCGTGTTCGACACCGCGGGCGGCCGCGCCGCGCCGGCCGGCCAGGACGGGCCCGATGCTCAGGGCTGGTCCTGGCGCTCGCTGCTGTCGGGCATCGAGAACAGTTCGCCGGGCGACGCCGGCCTGGGCGACAAGCTGGCGGGCGAGATCTCGGCCATGGGCATTGATCCCCACGCCCTGCTGCCACGCGGCCGGATCGACGAGATCGCCGCCGCGATCCAGACGCGTGACGCTTCCGGCGCGCGCGAAGTCGTCAAGCGCTTGGCGCCGGCGGCCATCCGTCGCCTGGTCCGTCGTCTGTTCTCGGACGCCACACTGAGAGCCAATACCGAACGCTTCCTGAAGCGCTACGCCGGCATGATCGAGGAAGCGGGCGGGCAGGATCGCGAAGGGTTCCTGGTGGCGGCCTTGTTGTCCTCGGACGCGGGCCGCGCCTATCTGCTGCTGGACGCCGCCACCGGCGATCTGGCCTGACCGCAGGCGGATGTTGAAGCGCGCCTTTGACGTCGCCGCGGCGGCGGGGGGGCTTCTGGTCCTGCTGACGCCGCTGGCCTTGCTGTGGCTACTGGTTCGACTGACCTCGCCGGGGCCGTCGCTCTACTGGTCGCAGCGGGTGGGGCGCCATTCGCGCCTCTTCGCGATGCCGAAGTTGCGCACCATGCGCGTCGACACGCCCGAGGTCGCGACCCATCTGCTGGACGATCCCGACCAGTGGCTGACGCCGATCGGCGGGCCGTTGCGGCGCTTGAGTCTGGATGAGCTTCCTCAGCTCTGGAGCGTGCTGGTCGGCGACATGAGCCTGGTCGGGCCCAGGCCCGCGCTGTTCAACCAGCACGACCTGATCGCGGCCCGCCAGAGCGCGGGCGTCGACGCCCTGCGTCCGGGGGTGACGGGCTGGGCGCAGATCAATGGCCGCGACGAGCTGTCCATCCCCGACAAGGTGGCGCTGGACGCCGACTATCTGGCGCGCCGCTCGTTCGGCTTTGATCTGATGATCCTGGCCAGGACGATCGCCCCGGTCCTGACGGGCCGGGGCGTGACCCGCTAGGCCAGGCTGGCATAGGCGCCTTCCAGCGCCGCGACGAACTTCGGGTTGGCCGCCATCGCCGGCGGAAACACCTCATGCAGGGCCAGGAACGCCGCCACATCGGATTTCGTGTCTCCGCCGCAGGTCGCGGCGATCGCGACAAGCCGTTCGGCCAGCGGGTCGACGATCGCTTCGCCGGCCGCGACCCACAGGCGGATGAAGCGCATCCATGCCGCCAGCGGCAGGGCCAGACGATCGACCGAACGGCCGGCCTCCAGCGCTTCGCCCAGCGTGCCCAGAATTCGGAAGGGCAGCTTTTGGGATCCGTCCCAGGCGATCTGCGCCAGAAGATGACGGATCTCGGGGTTGCGGAAGCGCTTGAGGATCGCCTCGGCATAGGCCGCCAGATCCAGGCCGCGCGGCGCGGTCAGGGTGGGGATGATGTCCTCGACCATCAGGTCACGGGCCAGCTTGGCCAGCACCGGATCGCTTATCGCCTCGAACACGGTCTGGTGGCCGCGCAGGATGCCGGCATAGGCCAGCGTGGAGTGGACGCCGTTCAGCAGGCGCAGCTTGGCGCGCTCGAACCCCCGGACATCGTCCGTCAGGGTCACCCCGACACTGGCCAGATCCGGAGCGTCGGCGCCCAGCACGTCTTCGATCACCCACTGGGTGAAGGCCTCGCGCTGGACGGGCCAGGCGTCGTAGAGGCCGGTGGCCGTCTCGACCCGGCCGCGCAGGACGTCGTCCGTCGCCGGGGTGATGCTGTCGACCATGGTGCGCGGGAAGCGACCCTCGGCCTCGATCCAGGCGGCGAGCTCCGGCTCGACCCTGTTGGCGAACGCGGTCACGGCGGCCTTCAGCCGCCAGCCATTGTCGGCCAGATTATCGCAGGCCACGACGGCGTAGGGCGCCAACCCGACCGCGAAGCGCCGGCGCAGGCCTTCGACCAGATAGCCGATCGCGCTGATGGGTTCGCGCGGGTTGGCCAGGTCGTGAACGATGTCCGGATGGGCTTCATCCAGCCCGCCTTCGCTGGACAGGCAATAGCCCTTCTCTGTAACGGTCAGGGTCACCATTCGGGTCATGGGCGCGGCCAGGCGGGCGAAGACGGCGGGGGGATCTTCGGGCGCGACCAGCACCTCGACGATCGAACCGATGATCCGGAAGGTGGTGTCCTCGTCCAGTTGGGCGAGGGTGTAGAGGCCGTCCTGGGGCGTCAGCGCGTCGCGGACGCCTGGGCTCTTCAGCGAAACGGCGCAGATGCCCCATCGCGGGTCGTGGGCCAGCAACTGATCGAAATAATAGGCCTGATGCGCGCGATGAAAAGCGCCGGGTCCCAGATGCACCACACCCACGGTGAGTCGATCGCGATCATAGGCCGGCTGGATCACGCCCGGCAGCGCTGCGGGGCAGCTGGTCGCGCGGAGGCGTAGGGCGGTGGATGCTTTAAGAGCCGTCACAGGGTCACGCCTTGTTTCCAGATGGCGATTTCACGCTCGCCGTTGAGTTCAGCCTTGGTGGCCTTGCCGGACGCGGTCTCGACGACCAGATCCATCAGGGCGTCCGCCGCGGCGTCCATCGACTGACCCGCCAGAACGACGCCGGCGTCGAAGTCGATCCAGCCGGGCTTGCGTGTGGCCAGGCTGGTGTTGGAGGCGATCTTCAAGGTCGGCGCGGGAAACCCTAGCGGGGTGCCGCGTCCGGTGGTGAACAGGATGACCGTGGCCCCGGCCGCCGTCAGCGCGGTCGACGACACGGCGTCATTGCCCGGCGCCTCAAGGAGGGTCAAGCCATGCGGCCCCACCCGCTCGCCGTATCGGATCACCTCGACGAGAGCGGATCGTCCGCCCTTTTGCACGGCGCCCAGGGATTTTTCCTCCAGGGTCGTGATGCCGCCGGCGATATTGCCGGGCGAGGGATTTTCATGAATCGGCTGATTATTGTCGATGAAGTAGCGCTTGAAATCATCGACCACGCTTACGGCGCTGTCGAAGACCGCCTGGGTCGAGGCGCGCGCCAGCAGCATCTGTTCGGCGCCGAAAATCTCCGGGATTTCCGTCAGCACCGGCGTGCCGCCGGCGTCGGAGACCCTGTCGGCGATGCGTCCGACCAACGGGTTGGCCGTGACGCCGGAAAAGCCGTCCGAACCGCCGCACTTCAAGCCCACGACCAGATCTGAAACCGGGCAGGGCTGACGCTGATCGCCTTCAGCGACGGCGATCAGAGCCTCGATCGCGGCCAGGCCGTCCTCGATCTCGTCGTCCACCATCTGGGTGGTGAAGGACCGCAGCCGCGCGGGGTCCAGATCGGGGGCGCTGTCCAACAGGGCTTTCAACTGGTTGTTCTCGCAACCCAGACCCAGGATCAGGACGCCGCCCGCATTGGGATGCGCGGCCAGCGCGGCGATGAGTTTGCGCGTGTGGGCCAGGTCGTCGCCCAGTTGCGAGCAACCGAAGGGGTGAGGGAAGGCGAATATGCCGTCCGTTCGGCCGGCG
>JAHINZ010000258.1 GCA_018895795.1 Alphaproteobacteria bacterium | reverse complement strand
TTGGAAGATCACGACCGGCCCCTACTCACCCACGGCCTTCAACGCCAAGGGGTTCACGGGCTCAAGGTCGCGGCGGGCGGCTGCTGCTAACAGCCGCCCGCATCGCCACAATAACCTCAAATCCAAGACACAAGGGGTCGCACGGCCTGACCGCCGCTCTCCGCCGAGGCCGGGCGCCCCGCTTGCAGAACGATCGACCCCTCATCCGGCCGCTGCGCGGCCACCTTCTCCCGCAAGGGGAGAAGGGGACAATAGGACCCCCCCACATGGCCCAGGTGATCCTGTCTTCCGTCGGCGCGGCCCTGGGCGGGCCGGTGGGCGGTACGCTCGGCGCGTTGCTGGGCGCCGCGATCGACAATGCGGCGATCAACGCCCTGACGCCGGCCCGCCAGGTCGGGCCGCGCCTGCCCGAGCTGCGGCTGACCGGGGCGGCCGAGGGCGCGCCCGTGCCGTGCGTGTTCGGGCGCGGCCGGGTGGGCGGTCAGGTGATCTGGGCGGCGCGGTTCCGCGAGCGGCGAATCGAGGGCCGGGTGGGCGGCGGCAAGGGCCAGAAGACCACGGCCTACGCCTATAGTCTGTCGTTCGCCGTGGCGGTGGCCGAGGGCCCGATCGACGGCCTGGGCCGGGTGTGGGCCGACGGCAAGGTGATGGATCTGTCGGGCGTGACGATGCGCCTGCACCGGGGAACCGAGGACCAGACGCCCGACCCGCTGATCGAGGCGATCGAGGGCGCGGCCCCGGCCTATCGCGGCCTGGCCTATGTGGTGTTCGAGGACCTGCCGCTGGACGCCTTCGGTAATCGCCCGCCGCAGCTGTCGTTCGAGGTGTTTCGCCGGCCGGGCTCGGCCACCGGGTTGGAGGAGCGGCTGAGGGGCGTGTGCCTGATCCCCGGGGCGGGCGAGTTCGTCTACGCCACCGAGGCGGTGCTGCGCCGCGACGGCCTGACCCGGACCACGGCCGAGAACGTCAACAACGCCGAGGGCCGGGCCGATCTGGCGGTGTCGCTGGACCAGCTGCAGGCCCAGCTGCCGGCGGTGGACCATGTGACCCTGGTGGTGTCGTGGTTCGGGACCGACCTGCGCTGCGGGTCGTGCCAGATCAAGCCGGGCGTCGATCAGGCGTTCAAGGCGACGATCCCGCAGGTCTGGCGGGCCGGCGGGGTGGGGCGCGAGGATGCGCACCGGATCTCGCTGCAGGACGGCGGTCCGGCCTATGGCGGCACGCCGTCGGACGCCTGCGTGCTGCAGGCCATCGCCGAGCTGAAGCGGCGCGGGCTGAAGGTCAGTCTCTATCCGTTCGTGCTGATGGACGTTCCGCCGGGCGCGGGCCTGGCCGATCCCTATGGCGCGAGCCAGCAGGGGGCCTATCCGTGGCGCGGGCGGATCACCTGTCACCCGGCGGCGGGACGCCCCGGATCGCCCGACGGCGGGACCGGCGCGGCGTCGCAGGTGGCGGCCTTTTTCGGCGACGCCACGCCGGGTCAGGTGGGCCAGGCCGACGGCTTGCCGAGCTTTTCGGGGAGCGGCTGGGGCTTTCGACGGATGGTGCTGCACTATGCGCGCCTGGCCCAGCTGGCCGGCGGCGTCGACGGCTTCCTGATCGGCTCGGAGCTGCGCGGCCTGACCACGGTGCGCGGGGCGGGCGGGACCTATCCGGCCGTGACGGCGCTGCGGGCCCTGGCCACCGATGTGCGGTCGATGGTCGGGGCGGCGACCCCGCTCGGCTACGCCGCCGACTGGAGCGAATATTTCGGCCACCAGCCGGCCGACGGCTCGGGCCATGCGGTGTTTCATCTCGATCCGCTGTGGGCCGATGCGGCGATCGATTTCGTCGGGGTCGACTTCTATCCGCCGCTCACCGACTGGCGCGAGGGTGAGGGCCATCTGGACGCGGCGGCGGGCTTTTCGGGGCCCCACGACCGGGCCTATCTGCGGGCCGGCCTGACCGGCGGCGAGGGCTTTGACTGGTTCTATGCCAGCCCGGCCGCCCGCGACGCCCAGATCCGCACCCCGATCGCAGACGGCGCCCACGGCGAGGCCTGGATGTTCCGGCCCAAGGACCTCAAGAGCTGGTGGTCGAACGCCCATCATGACCGGCCCGCCGGCGTGCGCTCGCCGACGCCGACCGCCTGGGTCCCGCGCGCCAAGCCGATCCGCCTGACCGAGTTCGGCTGTCCCGCCGTCGACAAGGGGCCCAACGCCCCCAACCTGTTCATCGATCCGAAGAGCGCCGAGAGCCATCTGCCGCCCTTTTCCAGCGGCGCGCGCGACGACTATGGCCAGAGGCTTGCTCTGGAGGCGGTGCTGGACTGGATCGCCGACCCGGCCGCCAATCCAACCTCGCCGGTCTATGGCGGGCCGATGATCGCGGCGGCCAGCGCCTGGTGCTGGGACGCGCGGCCGTTCCCGGACTTTCCGGCCCGCACCAGCGTCTGGCGCGACGGACCCAACTGGACGCTGGGCCACTGGCTGAACGGCCGAACGGGGATCGCGCCCCTGGTCCAGCTGGTCCAGGCCCTGGCGGCGCGGGCCGGGGTGGTGCTGGATCCAGGCGAGGCCGGCGGGGCGGTGGTCGGCTATGTGGTCGACCGGCCGATGCGGCTGCGCGACGCCCTGGCGCCCCTGACCGCCGCCTTCGGTCTGGACGCCGTCGAGCGCGGCGGCCAGGTGCGGCTGGCGGCCCAGACCGGCCTGGCGACGGCCGCCCTGGACGAAGCCGACCTGGCCTGGCCCGACGATCGTCCCGCCGCCGTCTCGGCCAGCCGCATCCTGGTCGACCCCGCCCAGGCCCTGCGCCTGCGCTTCATCGACGCCGCCCGCGACTATCAGACCGGGGCCCTGATCGTCCGGCGCGAGGCCGGGGAAGGGAGCGCCGACGCCGATGCGCCGATCGTGCTGGCCGCCGCCGAGGCCGAGGCGGTGGCGCGGCGGATGCTGGCCGGGGCGGCGGCGGCGCGGCGCGAGACGACCGTCCATCTGTCGCCGCTGGCGGCCCTGCGGCTGGAGGCCGGCGACCGGGTCGGCTTCCGGGGCGAGACCTGGCGGGTGCTGCGGGTGGATCTGGACGAGCGGCCGCGCGCCGTCCTGGCCCCGCCGCCCGACGACAGCCCGGCGGACGGCCGGCTGGACTGGAGCCCGGCCCCGGCGCGTGAACCGGTGGGGCCGCCGGTGCTGCGGCTGCTGGACCTGCCCGCCGCCAGCGACGACGCCCGGCCCTGGGTGGCGCTCGCCGCCGAACCCTGGCGGCCGTTCGACGTCCATGCGGGCGGCGATCTCGACACCGTGAAGGTCCGGGCCAGGGTCGCCGCGCCCGCCACGGTCGGCGAGACGGTGAGCGACCTGCCGCCGGCCTCGCCGCATCGCCTGGACCGGGCCGGGCGGCTGACCGTGCGGCTGGAGGGGACCGCGCCGTCCAGCCGGTCGCTGGCCGCCGTGCTGGCCGGCGACAACGCCTTGGCCGTGCTCACCGCCGCCGGCGACTGGGAGGTGATCGGCTTCACGACCGCCGCGATGGTCGGGCCGGACGCCTGGACCCTGTCGGGCCTGCTGCGCGGCCAGGGCGACGGCGCGGCCTGCGAGGCGGTGATCCCGGCCGGCGCGCCGGTGGTGCTGCTGGACGAGGCGGTGGTCCGGTTTGACGTGGCCGCCTTCGAGCGCGGCGCGCCGCTGATCGTTCGCGCCGCCCCGGCCGGGGGGCCGCCCGCCGGTCCGGCGGTCAGCGAGGCCGCCCTGACCTGGCGCGGCCGGGCCCTGACGCCCCTGGCCCCGGCCCATCTGCGGGTCCGCCTCGTCGGCGGCGATCGCCAGCTCGGCTGGATCCGCCGCGACCGGCTGGGCGGCGATGTCTGGGACGGCGAGGTCGCGCTGAGCGAGGCGAACGAAAGCTGGCGGTTGCGCGTTCTCAATGGCGCGGTGGTGGTGCGTGAGGTGATGCTGTCCGGGCCCGGCTTCGTCCACACCGCCGCGATGCGCGCCGCCGACCTGGCGGCGGGGACCGCCGGCAGTCTGACCGTCGAGGTGGCGCAAGGCTCGGCGGCGATCGGCTGGGGCGCGTCCGCGGTCCAGCTTCTGTGATAATAATGCAACATTAGACTTGTGCGCGGCCGCGAATGGCCTAAGTGAAGGCGGGCTTTCCGCTCTCTCTCCTTTTGAGTCTCGAGGACCTTCCTTGGCGCGCGACCCCTATCTGGAACTTGGCGTTTCCCGGACCGCGACGACGGACGAGATCCGCAAGGCGTTCCGCAAACTGGCCAAGCAGTTTCACCCCGACACCAATCCCGACAACAAGGCCGCCGAGGATCGCTTCAAGCAGGTCAGCGCCGCCTTCGACATCCTGGGCGACGCGGCCAAGAAGAAGAAGTTCGACGCCGGCGAGATCGACGCCGACGGCCGCGAGGTCGCGCGCGGCTTCACCGGCGGCGGCGGCGGTCCGTTCGGGGCCGGCGGCGGCTTCAGCCGCAGCGGCGGCGGCGGCTTTTCGCGCGGCGGGGCCGACGGTCCCGAGATCGATCTGGGCGACCTGTTCGGCGACATCCTGGGCCGCAACGCCCGGGGCGGCGGCGGCTTCGGCGGCGGTCAGGGCGGCGGCTTCACGCCGCGCGGCGGCGATGTGCGCGCCCGGCTGGACATCGATCTGGAAGAGGCCATTCGCGGCGGCAAGAAGCGCGTGGCCTTCTCGGACGGCCGCACCATCGACGTCACCATCCCGGCCGGCGCCCAGGAAGGCCAGACCCTGCGCCTGAAGGGCCAGGGCAGCCCCGGCCGCGGCGGGCCCGGCGACGCCTTGATCGAGCTGGCGTTCAAGCCGCACCCGACCTATCGCCGCGAGGGCGAAACCCTGGTCATGGACCTGCCGGTGTCGATCCCCGACGCGGTGCTGGGCGGCAAGGTCGAGGCCTGCACGCCGGACGGCAATGTCATGCTGGCCGTGCCCAAGGGCTCCAACAGCGGCGCGACGCTGCGCTTGAAGGGCCGAGGCCTGGTCGACGCCAAGGGCAAGCGCGGCGACCTGCTGGCCCGGCTGGTGGTGACCCTGCCCGAGACCATCGACCCCGACCTGGAAAAGTTCGCCCAGGCCTGGCGCGATCAGAAGCCCTACACGCCCAAGCGGAAATAGGGCGGGGCGGCTGCGAGGGTCTTCCGCCGCGCCCGACAGCACGACGTCCCTGGCCCAGGCCGCCCAACCGGCTGACGCCTCGCGCCGGCGGTCGCCCCGCGATGGCTTGCCCGATCGCGGACGGTGGCAATGCCCGGGAGGGATGGAAAGCGACCGTAGGCCGCGATCCGAACAGCGGACAGCCTGGGTTCTGTTGATGAAGCCGCCGACCTCCCGGCTTGCGGATATCCGAAGACCCCGGTGCCCCCAGTGCCGGCGGGTCGCAAGCCTTGACTCAGAGGTCCGCCAGCTCCGCAGTGTCGTCCTCTCTCTTGCGTCACAAGAGCGCCTGAACGAAACCGGGCAACGACGGCGCCTACCGAAATTCCCGACCGCCTGAGGGGAGCTATTGGTTGTGATCAGAAGGTTGTGGTTCGGCCTCTTGGTGACGCTTCTTGTGCTTTCGGTCGCGACGGTGAGCGCGCTCGGCTATCGCGCATGGCGCCAGCACCAAAGCGAGGATGCTCTCGCCATCCGGACCCCGAACGGGGTGCAAGAGGCGTTCTATGTCCACCTGGGCGGGGTCGATCAGTGGATTCAGATTCGCGGTGACGACCGGTGCAACCCGATCCTGTTGTTCATTCACGGTGGCCCAGGGTCGTCGGAGACCCCGATGTCCGCGCGGCTTAGCGCCTGGGAGAAGCAGTTCACCGTCGTGATGTGGGACCAACGGGGCGCCGGCAAGACCTTCGCCCGTAGTGGAAGGGTCGGAGACCTTTCACTGGCCCGAGTGGCCCAGGACGGGATCGAGCTGACGCAATTTCTGCGGGGGCATCTGCGGCAGCGCAAGATCATCGCGCTTGGGCATTCCTGGGGATCCATGGTGGGCCTTCGGATGGTGCGCGAGCGGCCGGAGCTGTTTTCAGCCTACGTCGGCACGGGGCAAATCGTGTCCATTCCCGAGGGTGAGGCGATCCTCTATGCGCGCACGGTGGCGAAGCTGCAGGCGGCGCATAATCCAGCCGGTCTCGCCAAGATCAAAGCCATCGGACCGCCGCCTTATCGATCGGCGAGCGACCTTCTGACCGTGCGAGCCTTGCTGGCGACTTACGACATCGCCCCCGAGCGCAACTTCTCCAAGACCATGACGCCGGTGGTCCTGTTTGCGCCCGGCTGGTCGCTGTGGGACATCTATCAGTGGCAACGGGGGTTTCAGGCCTCGCAGGTCGCGACATTCCACGCCAACGATTCCTACGACGCACGCCAGCTGGGCGCGGCCTATGGCGCGCCGATTTTCATTATCAATGGCGCTGAGGATCAGAACACGCCGACAGACTTGGCCAAGACCTTCTTCGACGGCGTTCACGCGCCGGAGAAGAAGTTCGTGGTGCTCAAGGACGGCGCCCACAACGCGGTGCTCACCGCGCCGGACGCGTTTCTGCACGAACTCGTCGTCCATGTGCGCCCCACGGTCGTGCGTGGCGCGGCTCGATGTAGTGACCGTCCCTCTATATTGGGTGTGCCCACCGTGCCGTAGGGATCGCAAACGGCCGGCGACCTCTGCGCCGAAGGTCGCCATTGGCCGGGCCCGAGGGGTCTGACCCGACACCGGTCATTGCCGATCGGAGCGATGGGTGGGAACGGCCTTACATCCTTCCCCCCTTGCGGGAGAAGGAATTATAACTATCGCGGGCTTTGAAGGGAAGCCCGCGCCCGCGCCGAGGCCGGACCTTGGGCCTCACGTCCCGACGGCGGAGCTTCCGACCGGCTGAGAGGGTTGCGGCTCCTTTGGCTTCACGCAAGCCGCGTGGCGCGGAAGCCTGCAGGGGTCACCCGAAGTCTCGGGCCGCCTCCGGCCTTCAGGACCGTCCGCCGGGCACCAGGCTCAGGCGCGTGGCGGGGCGCGGGGCGAGCGCCAAGCGGGCCTCGGCTTCGGCTTCGGCCTGGGACAGGCTGGCGGTTTCGCCTCTGGGCGGCGCGCGTTCCAGAACCCCGACCAGCGCGCGGGCCAACTGCGCCCAGGCGCCGTTGTCGGCAGGCGGGACGTGGCCGGAAATGGTTCGCGCGATCCGGGCGTGGCTCGCGACGCCCGAGTCGGCCAGCATCTCGCACAGCGGCAGGAAGGTGGCCGCATAGAGCTTGACGATGTCGGCCGACGAGAAATCGGGCAGGGGCTCGAGGGTGTTTTCAGCGGCTTCGGACGTCGACAGTTCCAATTTGATCTCCGCGATCCTTGGGCCGCCCCTTCGGCGCGACCTGGCGACCTGAAATTTCGGCGCGCGCGCGCCGCTTGGTGATTTTACGCCGTTCAAGCCCCATCGCGGGTCCGGCCTTCGAGACGTCGTCAGATGCTTTTCAATCCGCCATCCTGACCCGTCAAGCCTCGCCTTTCGCTGATAATTTTTCCTTAAAAGGTCGATCTCGGAAACATAGGCCGATGATCAGCTTTTGCGATCCATCCCTGAAAGCTTGAGTTGTGGGTAGGACTACCTAAGTTCTATGTACCCAAAATGAGTAAACGTTGAAAACACTGGCTTTGCGGGGCCAATCGAGCCCTGTTGATTTGAAAATCCCGGTGCGCGCGGGCGGGGTTCGGCGGCGAAGCCGGGGCCGAGACGCCAAAAAGGCCGGCGGGAGACGGCCGTCGGTTGCGGACGTGACAGAACGCCACACCCCGTTCATATAATGGCCGTTCAGTCTCCATTCAGCCGTGACCCCTTAGACCGGAGAGCATGAAACCGATCCGCGCCCTTCTCGTCGCCGTCGCCCTCGCCGCCGCCCTGCCGGGCGCGGCTTCGGCCCAGCGCCGCCCTGACTCGCTGGGAGCCGACTGGCGCGCCCAGCAGGACCAGGCGCGCGGGGGCGTGCAGTCGGGTCGGCTGGTGCCGCTGTCGCGGGTGATCGAGCAGATCGCCCGTCGTACGCCGGGCCGGGTGCTGGACGCCGGGCTGGAAGGTCGTAACTACAGGGTCCGGTGGGCCACCACCGACGGCCGTCGGATCGACTTCATCGTCGACGCCGAGACCGGTCAGATCCTCAGCGCAGATTAAAGGCGTC
>JAHINZ010000257.1 GCA_018895795.1 Alphaproteobacteria bacterium | reverse complement strand
CCGCCCCCAGCGCCACGGCGATGTGGTAGGTGGCGAACGAGGCGATATAGGCCAGGCTGGTCATGTAGACGAACATCACCGTCGGCCAGGTCCAGCTGTTGGTCTCGCGCTTGACCACGCCCAGGGTCGCCGCGCACTGCGGGGCGAAGATGTACCAGACCAGGAACGACAGGGCGCTGGCCAGCGACCACTGCTTGGCCAGCACCGAGCCCAGGGCGGCCGGCGAGGCGTCGGTATTGCCCACCGCATAGACCGTGCCCAGGGCCGCCACCGCGACCTCGCGGGCCGCGAAGCCGGGGATCAGGGCCACGGTCATCTGCCAGTTGAAGCCGATCGGGGCCATCACCGGGGCGATGACGTGACCGATGCGGCCGGCGAAACTGTAGTCGATGGCCGGACCCGTCGCGCCTTGCGGCGGATAGGGGAAGGTCGACAGCACCCAGACCAGCACCATCAGCGGCAGGATGATCCGGCCGGCGCGGCTCATGAAGATCCGGGCGCGGGTCCACAGGTTCATCAGCACGTTGCGCGGCTCGGGCCAGCGATAGGTCGGCAGTTCCATCATGAACGGCTCGACCGTGCCGCGCCAGAACACCCGGCGGATCACGAACGACACCATCAACGCGCTGGCGATGCCGCCGGCATAGAGGCCAAACATCACCAGGCCCTGCAGCGACAGCACGCCCCACACGGTCTTCTGGGGAATGAAGGCGGCGATGATCAGGGTGTAGACCGGGATGCGGGCCGAGCAGGTCATCAGCGGCGCCACCAGGATGGTGGTCAGCCGGTCATGCTTGTTGTCGATCACCCGCGTCGACATGATGCCGGGAATGGCGCAGGCGAAGCTGGACAGCAGCGGGATGAACGCTCGCCCATGCAGGCCGGCCCCGCCCATGATCTTGTCCATCAGGAAGGCGGCGCGGGCCATGTAGCCGCTGTCTTCCAGCAGCAGGATGAAGAAGAACAGGATCAGGATCTGCGGCAGGAACACCAGCACGCTGCCGACGCCGGCGATCAGGCCGTCGGAGATCAGGCTGGTGAGCAGGCCCGGCGGCAGATGGGCGGCGGTGAACGCCGACAGGGCCGAGAAGCCGGCGTCGATCAGGTCCATGGCTGGGGTGGCCCAGGTGAACACCGCCTGGAACATCACGAACAGCAGGGTGGCCAGGATCACCAGGCCGGCCGCCGGATTGAGCAGCACGTCATCGATCTTGCCGGTGACGGTGTCGGGTCGTTCGGGCGGCTTCACACAGGCCCTGAAGATGCGCTGGGCCTCGGCATGGGCGGCGCGGATCTCGCCGGCGTCGGGTTCGCGCCAGGTGTTGGCGCGCGCGTCGGCATGGCTGAGCGACAGGGCCTCGACCTGGGCGATCAGATCCTCCAGGCCGCGCTTGCGGGTGGCCACGGTGGCGACGATCGGCGCGCCGAGTTCGGCCGCCAGGCGCTCGACGTCGATGCGCAGCCCCTGACGCTGGGCGATGTCGAACATGTTCAGGGCCAGGACGAACGGCCGCCCCACCTGCTTCAGTTCGAGAGCCAGGCGCAGGACCAGCCGCAGATTGGTGGCGTCGGCCACGCAGATCAGCACGTCCGGCGCGACGTCGCCGGCCAGCCGGCCCAGGATGGCGTCGCGGGTCACGGCCTCGTCGGGGCTGCGAGCCCGCAGGCTGTAGGTGCCGGGCAGATCGACGACGCGCAGGGTCCCGCCAGACGGCGTCCGCAGCACGCCTTCCTTGCGCTCGACGGTGACGCCGGCATAGTTGGCGACCTTCTGGCGGCTGCCGGTCAGGGCGTTGAACAGGGCGGTCTTGCCGGAATTGGGGTTACCCACCAGGGCGACGGAAGACAGCGCCGTGGGCGACACGCCTTCAGGGTCGGCGACGACATGCAAGGTCAAGGCGCGGTTCCATCAAACTTCACGATCACGGCGTTCGCCTCGCGACGCCGCAGGGCCACCCGGGTTTCGTCGACACGAACGGCGATCGGATCGCCGCCGAACAGGCCCTCGTGCAGGATCTCGATCAAGGCCCCTTCCACGAAACCCATTTCCAGAAGCCGGCGCTCCAGCTCTTCGGGGCTGAACGCCTCGGCCGCGCCGGTCAGTCCGCTGACGCGCGCGATCACCCCGCGCTCGCCCTTGACGGCGCCGCCCAGCGGGCGTTCAGCGTTGGCTTCGGCGATGACGGCGCGCAACGTGGACGCCATGGCGGGATCGTCGGACATTCGAGCTCCGGAAAAACTTGCGAACGATTATCAGTCTAACTGACCCCTGTCGATGCGGCGTAAAGACGTAAGGGTTAAAAGGCCGCCTGGCGTGGCGGCCATCGCGCGGCGAATGTCGGAAGTCGGCGGGTTGCGCTATGGTCACCGAGAATCGTGGAAGACGAGGCGGAATAGCGCAGGGGCGTTAATCCGTTCGACTCTTGGCGCTCGGGTCGGTCTGATCGTCGGTAACGATTCGTGTGGACGGAATGATGCGAAGGCTGATGTTGGGGCTGCTCACGGGCGCCTATCTTTGTCTGGCTCTGATCATTTCCCTCGTGCTGTGGCGCATGGGGGCTGCGCCCGCTGTTGGGCTGTCGGCCTTCATCGGCACGCTGGCCCTGTGCTTCGCCTTCCATGGCCTGATCTCCAACACCTTTGACGCCGCCCGCACCCGCATGGAGATCGACACCGTGCGCGAGGCCCACGCCATCCTGCTGGACCAGATCGAGAAGATCGACGCCCGGATGACGCAGTTGGTCGAGAGCGTCGCCGTCGACGCCCAGCGCCGGTCGGAAGAGCTGTCGACCGAGGTCCATCAGCTGGAAGACCTGATCGCCAACATGAACGACCGGCTGGAGCACCAGTTGACCCACCAGGTGGCGGCCGCCCGCACCGAGGTTCGCGGCCGCACCCCGCAGTCCAATGTGATGCTGCAGGTCGTGCAGGACGCCCTGGCCGAGAACCGGGTCGATCTATACCTGCAGCCGATCGTCAGCCTGCCCCAGCGCCGGACGGTGTTCTACGAAAGCTTCTCGCGCCTGCGCGACGAGACCGGCCGGGTGATGATGCCCGCCGAATATCTGGCCGTCGCCGAGCCCGAGGGCCTGATGACCGCCATCGACAACCTGCTGCTGTTCCGCTGCGTGCAGATCGTTCGCCGCCTGGCCAAGCAGGACCGCAAGGTCGGGATCTTCTGCAACATCTCGCTGGCCAGCCTGGCCGACGAGAGTTTCTTCCCGCAGTTCCTGGAATTCATGCAGGCCAACAAGGATCTGGCCGGCGCGGTATTTTTCGAACTGGGTCAGGCCGCCTTCGAGCGGCGCGGCGCGGTGGAAGCCCGCCACATGTCGCGCCTGGCCAGCCTGGGCTTCAGCTTCAGCCTCGACAAGGTCAGCGACCTGGATCTGGATTTCCAAGACCTGGCCCGCGCCGACGTCAAGTTCCTCAAGGTCGGCGCCCAGATGATGCTGGACCAACTGCGCGAAGAGGACGGCAAGCTGGTCATCGCCTCGCTGCCCGACCTGAACGCCACCGACTTCGCCGCCCTGACCCGCCGCTACGGCATCGAGGTGATCGTCGAGAAGGTCGAGGCCGAGAAGCAGATCGTCGACATCCTCGATCTCGACATCGGCTACGGCCAGGGTCACCTGTTCGGCGAGCCCCGCGCCATCCGCGACGCCGTGCTGGCCGAGGCCGATCCGCCGCAGGACTTCATGCGCGGCGCCCTGCGTCGTCGCGGGTCGGGTTGGTGACACTTTCGGGTATCGGGCCGCAAGCTTCGGAATGACCGGCTGAGCCTTCGAGCGCATCGTCTCTTCAACAGAGGAGATGTCGCGATGACCGCTGCAACCTATCCCGATGATGACGCGCGCTGGGACGCCCTGCGTCGCAAGGACCGCGCCGCCGAAGGCGCCTTCTTCATCGCCGTGCGCACCACCAGGATATACTGCGTCGCCAGCTGCGGCGGCCGCCCGCTGCGCAAGAACGTCGCGTTCCACCCCACGCGCCAAAGCGCCCGCGACGCCGGTTTCCGCGCCTGCCTGCGCTGCAAGCCCGATGTCGAGCGCGAGACCCTGCGTTATGCGACAATCCCGACCAGCCTGGGCCTGGCCCTGGTCGCGCGGTCGACGGCGGGCCTACGTCTGGTCACGCTCGGGGATGACGCCGCGACCCTGACGGCCGACCTTGAGCGTCGCTTCCACCCAGCCCGGCTGCTCGCCGACGCCGACGGGCTGAAGATCGAACTGGCCGCCGTGGCGCGGTTCATCGACCGTCCTGACACGCGCCTCGACCTGCCGCTGGACGACCGAGGCACCGACCTGCAGCGCGAGGTCTGGGCGATGCTGCGCCAGATCCCGGCCGGCCAGACGGTCTCCTATGTCGACCTCGCCCGCGCCCTCGGCCGCCCGACCGCCGCCCGCGCCGTGGCCCAGGCCTGCGGCGCCAATCCGCTGGCCGTGATCACGCCTTGCCACCGCGTGGTTCGCGCCGACGGAGGACTGTCCGGCTATCGCTGGGGCGTCGAGCGCAAGGCGGCGCTGCTGGCGCGCGAAGCCGCGTGAGCTTCGCGCCCGCCGCCCTGGACTGGACCCGCATCGCCGGCGAGCTGGACGCGCGCGGCTGGGCCCTGACCGGGCCGATACTGAGCCCCGAGGCCTGCGCCGACCTGGCCGCGCTGTATGGCCGGACGGACCTGTTCCGCAGCCGCGTGGTCATGGCCCGGCACGGCTATGGCCGAGGCGAATACCAGTATTTCGCCTATCCCCTGCCCGCGCCGATCCAGGCCCTGCGCCAAAGCCTCTATCCGCCCCTGGCCGAGACGGCCAATCGCTGGGCCCAGCGTCTGGGCCAGGACCGGCGGTTTCCGGCGACGCTGGAGGAGATGCTGGCCCGTTGCCACCTGGGCGGTCAGACGCGGCCGACGCCGCTGATGCTGACCTACGGGCCGGGCGACTATAATTGCCTGCACCAGGACCTGTATGGCGAGCACGTGTTTCCGCTGCAGGTCGCCGTGCTGCTGGACGCGCCGGGCCGCGATTTCGAGGGCGGCGAGTTCGTGCTGGTCGAACAGCGGCCGCGCCAGCAGTCGGCGCCGCAGGTCGTGCCGCTGGGCCAGGGCGAGGCGGTGATCTTCGCGGTCCGCGAGCGACCGGCCGACGGGACGCGCGGCGTGCACCGACGGATGTTGCGCCACGGGGTCAGCGAGATCCGCTCGGGCCGCCGCCGGACCCTGGGGGTGATCTTCCACGACGCGACGTGAGGGTTTTCAACAATCCGCTCTCCCCGGCGAAAGCCGGGGCCCAGATCGAACCCGCAGCGTCTTGCGCTTTGCGCGCCGCCGCATCTCGGATCACCCCCAACAGGCTCAGGCTGAATCTGGGCCCGGCCTTCGCCGGGAAGATCGGGGTTTGGAGCCCCGTCACCCCATCGGCGAAACACCGAAGAAGATCCGGTGCAGGTACAGTACGAACACCGCGTAGAGCGCCGTCCCCGCCACCACCATGATCACGTCGGCCATCGGCTTGGTGGCGACCGGCGCCGGTTCGCGCCGCGCCAGGACCGCGATCAGGTCGACGATCGCATAGGCCAGGAAGGCCCCGAACAGCAGCGCCGAGGCCAGGTCGCCATTGGCCAGCAGATGGGCGGTCGACCACAGGATGATCCCGATCAGCATCGGGTTGCGCACCGCCGCCTTGATCCGTCCCACCGGCCCGTTCGACCCGGCCAGCAGGATGAAGGCCGGCAGCACCAGGGCCATGGCCGCATGCCGACCCCAGGTCGGCGGATCATAGAGCTGCGGCGCGGTGGGCCGATAGAGGATCCAGCCCCAGATGATCAGGCCAAGGCCCGCCGCCGAGGCCAGGGCGTACAGCCCCTTCCAGCGCCCGGGATGGGCCGCGACCTGGGCGTCGCGGAACGGTCCGGCGACGATCCGCGCCGAGTGGACGCCGAAGAACAGCAAAAGTCCCAGGATCAGAATGGTCATCGGCATCGCCCCGTTTTGCGGAAGGATAGTCACAGACCGGCGGTCTTCGGAAGCCGACATCGCCGGAATCCGGCCGTTCCGCGCGCCGCGACATTGACGCCCGCGCCCGCGACCGATACCCGCCCAGCCATGATGGACTTCCCCGCCAGCCTTTCCGCCCTGTCAGACCGCTACGACATCGTGCTGTGCGACGTGTGGGGCGTGATCCACAACGGCGTCGAGAGCTTCCCGCAGGCCTGCGACGCCCTGGTCCGCTGGGGCCAGACGGTGGGACCGGTGGTGCTGATCTCCAATGCGCCGCGGCCGTCCTATGACGTGGTCTCGCAGTTGGACGGCCTGGGCGTGCCGCGGGCCGCGTGGAGCGGCTTTGTCACCTCCGGCGACGCCACCCGCGCCCTGCTGGACGCCCGCGCGCCGGGCAAGGTCTGGCGGATCGGCCCCGACCGCGACGCCCCGCTCTATGCCGGTTTCGATCTCGACCTCGGCGGCTCGTGCGAAGACGCCGACTTCATCGGTTGCAGCGGTCTCTATGACGACGAGACCGAGGTCCCCGAGGACTATCGCGACCGCCTGGCCGTGGCCGCCCAACGCGGCCTGACCTTCATCTGCGCCAATCCCGACCGGGTGGTGCAGCGCGGCGACAAGCTGATCTTCTGCGCCGGGGCCCTGGCCGACCTCTATGAGAGCCTGGGCGGCGCGGTGATCATGGCCGGCAAGCCGTTCGCACCCATCTACGACCTGGCCATCGCCAAGGCCGCCGAACTGACCGGCAAGCCCGTCGATCGCACGCGCGTGCTGTGCATCGGCGACGGCGTGATCACCGACGTGCTGGGGGCCCAGAACCAGGATCTGGCCT